>JAKMGV010000147.1 GCA_022424725.1 Paracoccaceae bacterium | reverse complement strand
ACATAAAGCCCTGCCGCAATGATAATGGCGCTTCCAAACCAAACCGGCAGACCAGGCCAGTCCGCAAATATCACCCAGCCCCACATAATGGACATGGGTAATAGGACATATTCAAATGGCGCAACTGTCGCAGCAGGCGCACTGCGATACGCTTGGGACAGGCAATATCCAACACCTGTCGCAAGAATGCCAATCAGGACAAAATACGACATATCTGCGGCGCTTGGAACAATCCAAGCACGAAGAAGAAAGACTAAACTGGGATGTTGCACGCCATCAGCAAATTGACCATTTCCAACGATCAAGCCGCTGATCCCGCAGAACAGAACAAACGTAATCTGGATGTAAAATGCCATTGCGGATGCTTTGGTTTTTGCAAGCTTCCGCGTCAACACTTGCATGGTTGCATAGAAAAACGCAGCAAGGATTGGCAACAGGTAAATCCAAATACTGACGTCGCCCCGCGTGCTGCCCTGCGCACGTACCATGATAAGCGTGCCGCAAAATCCGACGATCACCGCCCCCCATCTTCGCGACCCTACGCGCTCACCCAGGATCGGGATGGACAGAACGGTGATCATAATCGGTGCGATAAAGAACAGCGCTGTTGCGTCAGGCAGGGGCAGAACGGCAAGTGCCGCAAAATATGTCATGTTTGATGCAAAGACCATCACCGCACGCAATGCATGCAATCCTGGTTGATCCGTTTTTAGGATGCGCCAGCCGCCTTCTAATTGGATCAAAATAAGCGTGAATAACAATCCAATTGCGGAGCGTAAAAAAACCATCTGGTGCAATGGATATTCACCAGAAAACCGTTTTATGACCATGTCATTGACTGAGATAAAGAACATCCCCAACACAATGAACATGATGGCGTAGCCAGATTTCGAAGGAAGCATGCATCATCCAATCATTCCGATCCCAGATCAGATTATTCGAAGTTTGACAAGAAAACCGACATAATACCGACGTTGTATCGACATGTTACCGACGTTGGTTTTGGGGGTGTTGTGGGCATGTCAGCATATGATCGTTCACCAAACCAGTTGCCTGCATAAAAGCGTAAACAATCGTTGGTCCGCAGAATTTGAACCCCTGTTTTTTCAACGCCTTTGACAGGGCCTCTGCTTTTTCTGATTTGCTGGGTACGTCGCTTAGATCACTCCATGTGTTTTGGATTGATTTGCCGTCCACAAAACCCCAGATAAAATTGCTAAAGCCCTGTTCCTTTTCGATGATTTGCCACGCCTGGGCTGAGGTGAACGCGCCTTCAATCTTGCCTCGGTGGCGCACAATTCCTGCGTTTTGCAGCAATTTTTCAGTTTCCTGTTCGCCCCAATTGGAAATTATATTAGGATCAAAATTGTCGAATGCAGCTCTGAAATTCTCGCGTTTTCTCAGAATTGTGATCCAGCTTAAGCCAGCCTGAAACCCCTCTAACATCAGGCATTCAAACAATTTTTTCGAATCGTAAACGGGCACCCCCCATTCTTTATCATGATAAGCTTGATACAGCGGATCTCCCTCCGCCCAGCGACACCGTTCCATCGTTTTGATGCTTTCTTCAGGGTTTATTGGGAATTTCAGTTTCAATTCAGTCTCATCATGGAGGAAGATGATGGTTGATCGCAAGCGTTATGACATTGCCGCATCCGAAGATAATCCGCTGGATTACGCGACAGCGCGGCGTGATTCAGATGTCCTGTCTTATTTGCGCACGGCGCTTGAATAGAAAACCGCGCTTCTGGCCTATCAACCGATCGTGGCAACCCGCCGTCCATCGGGTATGGTCAATGGGTGGATATTGCAGGACCCGCCTTGCGCCGCGAATCTTCGATTGCGGATCGTCTTATTCTAGAACTCACGGAAAGTTCGGCAATGTTGGTGCCAGAATTGGTGATGCATTTCATGCGTGATTTGCGACAGCGCGGGATCACATTTGCCCTGGATGATTTTGGGGCGGGGACGACGTCCTTCCGTTATTTGCGCGACTTCGCGTTTCATATCGTCAAGATTGATGGGCAATTCACCAAAAATGTGGCTGTTCATCCTGACAATCAGGTTATGATACAGTCACTTAGATCGATCTCAGACCACTTTGGTATGTTCACAATTGCCAAAGCTGTTGAGTGCGAACGTGACAGTCAGTGGCTGAGTGAAACATTGGTTGACTGCCAACATGGGTATTTTTGGGGCGTCCCAACGCTCAATCCGAATTGGCATCAAGGATATTCAGAGCAAGAGGCTGCGACGGCATAGCAATTTTATACTGTTGCCGCGATGCAGCAAGTTCGGTATGTCTCTGGGCGTGCGACACGCACCATGAGATGGAGGACTTTATGACAAACGTAGTTATCGCGTCTGCTGCACGGACCGCAGTTGGCAGTTTTGGCGGATCTTTTGCAAACACACCTGCGCACGATTTGGGTGCGGCTGTACTTGAGGCACTGGTGGAACGCGCAGGTATTGATAAAGCCGACGTTTCAGAAACAATCATGGGCCAGGTTTTGACAGCGGGTCAGGGTCAAAACCCTGCGCGTCAGGCACACATCAACGCAGGCCTTCCCCTCGAAAGCGCGGCTTGGGGTCTGAACCAAGTGTGTGGTTCTGGATTGCGTGCCGTTGCATTGGGTGCACAACACATTCAACTGGGTGACGCGTCCATTGTTTGTGCAGGTGGCCAAGAAAACATGACACTTTCGCCCCATGTTGCGCATTTGCGTGCGGGTCAAAAAATGGGCGATATGAAATACATCGACAGCATGATCCGTGACGGTTTGTGGGATGCTTTTAACGGGTATCACATGGGCCAGACTGCGGAAAACGTTGCAGAGCAATGGCAGATAAGCCGCGATATGCAGGATGAATTTGCGCTGGCATCTCAAAACAAAGCAGAGGCCGCGCAAAAGGCGGGACGTTTTGATGACGAGGTGGTCCCATTCACTGTCAAAACGCGCAAAGGTGAGATTGTCGTCGACAAAGATGAATATATCCGCCACGGCGCCACGATTGAAAGCATGCAGAAATTGCGCCCAGCTTTCACCAAAGACGGCAGTGTGACAGCGGCAAACGCCTCGGGCCTGAATGATGGTGCTGCGGGCGTATTGTTGATGTCAGCAGAAGAAGCAGAAAAGCGTGGGATCACACCAATGGCGCGCATCGCATCCTATGCGACTGCTGGCTTGGACCCAAAAATCATGGGTGTTGGCCCCATTTACGCCAGCCGCAAAGCCTTGGACAAGGCGGGCTGGTCCGTTGCTGATCTTGATCTGGTTGAAGCGAACGAGGCCTTTGCTGCGCAGGCCTGCGCCGTGAATAAGGACATGGGTTGGGATCCATCCATCGTAAACGTAAATGGCGGTGCGATTGCAATCGGTCACCCAATTGGTGCATCAGGTGCCCGCGTTTTGAATACATTGTTGTTTGAAATGCAGCGTCGCGATGCGAAAAAAGGCCTCGCCACCCTATGCATCGGTGGTGGCATGGGCGTTGCGATGTGCATCGAACGTCCATAATCGGAAACAATCGGGGGCTTCGGCCCCCTTTTTTGTGCCGCAGTGCGGCAATTTGACGTTGTAATAATATTGCTAAGATTTTTAAAAATTAGTAATACAATTACGTAAAGACTTTATTTGGAGGACGAAATGGCTCGTGTAGCATTGGTCACTGGTGGTTCGCGCGGTATAGGCGCTGCAATTTCAAAAGCGCTAAAAGCGGAAGGATATGAGGTTGCAGCCACATATGCGGGCAACGATGAGGCTGCGGCAAACTTTACCGCCGAAACTGGCATCAAGACTTATAAATGGAATGTTGCAGATTACGAAGAAAGTTCTGCAGGCATCGCTAAGGTCGAAGCGGAATTAGGCCCGATCGACGTGGTTGTAGCAAACGCCGGTATCACCAAAGACGCCCCATTCCACAAGATGACACCCGAGATGTGGCATCAAGTTGTTGATACGAACCTAACAGGTGTGTTTAACACAGTGCACCCAATCTGGCCAGGCATGCGTGAGCGTAAATTTGGCCGTGTTATCGTTATTTCGTCGATCAACGGACAAAAAGGACAGTTCGCCCAAGTGAACTATGCCGCGACCAAAGCGGGTGATTTAGGCATCGTGAAATCATTGGCCCAAGAGGGTGCGCGCGCAGGAATTACTGCAAACGCGATTTGCCCAGGTTACATCGCAACAGAAATGGTGATGGCCGTGCCTGAAAAAGTGCGTGAAAGCATCATTGGCCAAATTCCAACTGGCCGTCTGGGCGAGCCCGAAGAAATCGCACGCTGCGTTGTATTCCTTGCTTCTGATGACGCAGGTTTTATCAACGGCTCAACGATTTCTGCAAACGGCGGTCAATTCTTCGTTTAATGTGATCTGTGCGGGGCTGCACAGGCCCCGCGCATTTTTTGTAAATTTCCTTTTTGGTAGGTGACCCTAATTTACAGACAAACAAAAAGGGGTCACCGATGTTACATCAGATCAATGGATTGCACCACGTCACATCATTGGCGTCATCTGCATCCGAAAATAGCACATTTTTTTCCGAAGGTTTGGGCCTGCGCCGAATTAAGGCGACAGTGAATTTCGACAATCCCGAGGTATATCACCTGTATTACGGGGATACAGTTGGAAATGCAGGCAGTGTTCTGACGTATTTCCCGTTTCCAAACATCGCTCGAGGGCGTCGTGGAACGGGCGAAGTGGGCACAACAGCTTTTAGCATTCCAATGGGCAGCATTCCGTTTTGGCGTGAACGCTTACATGCGATTGGTGCGGGCCACGCAACGCCGACCAATCGCTTTGGGGAGCAGCGTTTGGA
>JAKMGV010000003.1:29682-37635 GCA_022424725.1 Paracoccaceae bacterium | reverse complement strand
GAGAACTTGCCCCCTCGGCCGTAACCGAGGGGGTCTTTTTTTAGCTAAGGACAGATTGTGGATCGATTGATGCGATCCCCAATGCCTCACCCACGGCGGCATATGTCAGTTGGCCTGCATGCACGTTCAGACCATTGAGCAGATGCGCATCATCTGCACATGCCTGACGCCAACCTTTGTCGGCCAATGCGATGACGAATGGCAACGTCGCGTTGCCCAGTGCCTGTGTAGATGTGCGCGCAACGGCACCTGGCATGTTCGCCACACAGTAGTGCATGACGCCGTCTACCTCGTAAATTGGATCTTGGTGTGTTGTCGCGCGCGATGTTTCAAAACACCCACCTTGGTCAATCGCAACATCCACCAAGGCCGCACCTGGTTTCAAATCAGATAGCTGTGCGCGTGTGATCAATTTTGGCGCTGCCGCACCGGGTACCAAAACAGCACCAATGATCAAATCCGCCTGCGCGGCGAGCTCGGCTGTGATCGCCTTGGTTGCATATGCGTTTTTGAAGGTTCCGCCAAACACATCGTCCAAATAACGCAAACGATTAACTGAACGATCCAAAACGGTCACGTCCGCACCCATGCCTGCTGCCACCTTGGCTGCCTGTGTGCCGACGACGCCACCACCAATAACCAACACGCGCGATGGGCTAACGCCAGCAACACCACCTAGTAGAACGCCGCGCCCACCATTTGCCTTTTGCAATGTCCATGAACCAACCTGCGGCGCAAGACGCCCTGCAACTTCGGACATCGGGGCCAAAAGGGGAAGGCCACCGTTGTTATCTGTGACTGTTTCATATGCGATTGCTGTGCAACCGCTGTTCAATAGGTCACGTGTTTGATCGGGGTCTGGCGCCAGGTGCAGATATGTGAACAACAATTGACCTTCGCGCAACATGGCGCGTTCGCTTGATTGTGGTTCCTTTACCTTTACAATCATATCTGCGCGGTCAAAAACTTCTTTCGCGGTGGCAACGATTTCTGCGCCTGCGGCAGTGTAATCTTCGTCGCTGAAACCCGCGCCTGTTCCTGCATTGGTTTCCATCACAACTTGATGGCCACGCTCTGTTAGTTCGAACACCGCGCTTGGCATAAGGCCGACACGGAACTCTTGTGGTTTAATCTCTTTTGGGCATCCGATTTGCATGTCACGCTCCTATTGTTGGATTTGGCGCATAGTTGCGTGTTTGAAACGAAATAGGTTTGAAATTATTGTCGAAAAATGGTATAAAAACAGTAATTTCTTCGAAATATGACGAATAAACGGGAAAATATTCGAAAATATGAAAATAGACGCTACAGATCAACGAATACTGAATCAGTTACAGCGGCGTGGAAAAATTTCCAATGCCGAACTGGCTGAGGCTGCGAATTTATCGGCATCTGCCTGTCATCGTCGCGTGCAACGGCTTGAGGCTGAAGGCGTGATCAAGGATTATGTCGCCCTGTTGGATGCACGTAAATCAGGATTTCCAACGACTGTATTTGTGGAAATCACGCTGTCAGCTCAGGCGGATGAAGTCCTAGAAGCGTTTGAAAAGGCAGTCTCGCGTATTCCGGATGTGTTAGAATGTCATTTGATGGCCGGCAGCGCGGACTATTTGTTAAAGGTTGTGGCCGAAAACACAGATGATTTTGCACGCATCCATCGCCAACACTTGGCGCGCCTGCCAGGCGTAGCTCAGATGCAGTCATCCTTTGCATTGCGCACGGTGTTCAAAACTACGGCCCTGCCCATTTAGTTGTCATTTTGTGGATTAACTGCATATAAAGACAATCCACTGAAACAGTCATAACAACGTAACAAACCGGAGATATGGAGTAAAATTTGTCGGAGTCGGATAAAATGTCAGAAGAAGAATATCAAAGATCATGGATTGAAGCAGAGCTAGAAGAGACGCTGGATGATCTGTTCGAGGCTGAGTTCAATCAACCTATTCTGACAGAAGAGCTGCGCAAAATTTACAAAGACAAGCATCCTGATATGCTTGAACGGCGCACGTATTATTCGAACTTACTACGTTTGCAGTCCGAGCTTGTGAAACTTCAGGACTGGGTGGAACACACGAAGTCCAAAGTTTTGATCATCTGCGAAGGTCGCGATAGCGCGGGCAAAGGCGGAGTGATTAAGCGCATCACCCAACGCATGAACCCGCGTGTCGCCCGTGTTGTCGCATTGCCCGCCCCGACCGAGCGCGAGCAAAGCCAATGGTATTTCCAACGTTTTGTTCCACATCTGCCAGCGGGTGGTGAAATCGTTTTGTTTGATCGCTCTTGGTACAATCGGGCAGGCGTGGAACGCGTGATGGGATTTGCCAGTGACGCTGAGGTTGATCAGTTTTTTCACGATGTCCCTGAATTTGAACGCATGCTGGTGCGTTCGGGCATCATTGTGTTGAAATATTGGTTTTCAATAACGGACGAAGAACAACAGCTTCGGTTTTTGATGCGTATTCATGATCCGATGAAACAGTGGAAACTGTCCGCGATGGATTTAGAAAGTCGCATCCGTTGGGAGGATTATACCCGCGCCAAAGAGGATATGTTTGCTAAAACCAATATCCCAGAAGCGCCGTGGTATATCGTCGAAGGCAACGATAAAAAACGTGAACGTTTAAATTGCATCGAACACATACTTTCGAAAATACCGTATCAAGAGGTCGAACATGAAAAGGTCGATTTGCCAGAACGTGTGTTTAATCCAGATTACGAACGCCGCGTTCTTCCAGACAAATTATATGTTCCGAAAATCTACTAAATTTTGTCTGACTTAGGGTGCCGAGTTTAAAGATGGCGTTGCATGTGACGTTATTAGGTCTGTAGACAGATGTAGCTGGATCACTCATGCCAAATCACAGTGCCTTTATTTCAGAGCTGTATTATCAGTCGAATACAGGAATTAACGAATTCCTTGAGGTTACCTTAAAGGCAACGGAAGATCCGTCGGATTACACGATTTCATTCTATACCCAAACGGGCACTTTGTATGCGGGATCCAACGCTGCGGATCAGGTCGGGGGATTGTTGTCACTTAGCGATCCAAATATTTCGGTCGCACTAAATACCACGGATCCTGATTACAATGTTTACACCATCTTGGCGAATTTTTCGACGTGGCGTGCGCGTAATGGCGAATCTCGCTCGGTTGCCTTGTCTAACAATGACACTGGTGAGATCATCGACGCCTATTGCGCTGGTGGATCGGACCTGTTGCTAACAGAAGGTCCTGCTACTGGAGTCACCGCTCTTTCCACGGGGACTGCGGCCTCGGGGGGCTCGATCCAGTGGGATAGCTCACGAACAAAGAGTGTTGCGGCGATCACTCAGAACGAAGCAAATGTTGTTTGCTTTTGTAAGGATGCTTATGTCGATACACCAGAAGGTCCCCGCAATATTGCGGACCTAAGGGTCGGCGATTTGGTTCACACTTTGGATCGCGGGACTGTGGCCATTCAGTGGATCGGTATGTCTGAATGGAGCAAAGATCAGGTTAAATATTCTGATCGCTTGCGCTCTGTTCTGATCCCCGCAGGGGCGCTTGGCCCTCACGCGCCCGAAACTGACCTTTACGTTTCACCGCAACATCTATTGCTTATTCAATCAGCCGATGCAAGTTGCTATACCTCTGAAGAGGTTTTCGTGTCCGCCAAACACCTGATTGGCCACAACGGCATTCGGTATTCACCAAAAAACGACTGTGTCGAATATTACCATACTTGGCTGGGTATGCACGAGATCATAAAATCAAACGGGGCCTTCACCGAAAGCTTTTTTCCAGGTGCAATGGCACTTAACTCAATTGCACCGTCTCAGCGTTCGACGCTTGCGAAAACGCTGTCTGGAAATTACGTCATTGCGCGACCACATCTGTGTGGGAAACGTTTGCGTGATCTGTTGGTATTATATAGCCATCAAGCAAAACCGCTAATCAATTAACAGCATGAACAAAAGAAAACCCCTGATCCATGACAGATCAGGGGTTAAATTTTGGCCAGTGTGGCGGATGACTTACATCATACCTTCACGCTGTGCTTTTTTGCGCGCCAGTTTACGGGCACGGCGGATCGCTTCTGCTTTCTCGCGTGCTTTTTTAACTGAGGGTTTCTCGAAATGCTGCTTAAGCTTCATTTCGCGGAAAACACCTTCACGCTGTAGCTTCTTTTTCAAGGCACGAAGTGCCTGTTCGACGTTATTGTCGCGAACGCTAACCTGCATGTGGTTTTCACCACCTTTCTAAGTTTGAGTTTGCAATAGTTGCAGGAGGCCTTGCTATAGCAATCCGATCTCCTATTGTCTAGATAGAACCAAAAAGGAGCGCCCGTGGAACAAGTTGAAGTCGTTGAAAAGCTATTGGAAGCTGCCGAAATGCACGTTCCGTTTGATGGTTGGGGCGATGAAACCTTTGCTGCGGCCTGTCGCGACGCGGAAATCGACGAATCATTTGCGCGTTTATTTCTGCCTCAGGGTGGGCGTGATTTAGCAGTTGAAGCCCATAAAAAAGGCGATCGTGATATGATCGCGGCGCTGTCTGACATGGATCTGTCCGCGTTGCGCTTTCGCGACAAAATCGGCACGGCTGTGATACTTCGCTTGCAATGCGCAGGGGACAAGGAATCCGTGCGCCGCGCAACGACATTATTTGCATTACCGCAAAATGCGGCCTTGGGTGCGAAATTGATTTGGGGTACCTGCGATGCGATTTGGTCAGCGCTGGGTGATCCATCGCGCGATTATAATTGGTATAGCAAACGTGCCACGCTTAGCGGGGTTTATGGATCCACCGTACTCTATTGGCTGGGTGACACATCAGATGGTGACAGCGCGACCCAAGAATTTTTGGATCGCCGCATTGATAACGTGATGCAGTTTGAAAAAGTAAAAGGCCAGATCCGAAAATCCCCCAGTCTGATGAAACTGCTCTCAGGACCGCGTGCGATTTTGCACAGGCTCACTGCGCCGGAGGGACAAACGGATTTGCCAGGGTACATAAACCCAACATCGAAAGAGAACCAATGACAACAATGAACGCAATTGAAATCACGGCCCCCGGTGAACCAGAAGTGCTGCAATCATGTACGCGCCCACGGCCCGTTCCAAATGCGGATCAAGTCATTATTCAAGTTGCCTATGCGGGCGTTAATCGTCCAGATGCCTTGCAGCGTGCGGGTCTTTATAATCCGCCCGCAGGTGCCAGTGATCTTCCGGGGCTTGAGGCATCTGGGACTGTGGTTGAGATCGGGGAAAACGTATCCGATTTGGCGGTTGGGGATCGTGTCTGTGCCCTGCTTCCTGGTGGCGGATATGCGGAATATGTTGCGACCCCTGCGGCGCATTGTTTGCCAATACCCACAGGGCTTTCAATGAAACAGGCGGCATGCCTTCCCGAAACATTTTTTACGGTTTGGTCCAATGTGTTCATGCGCGGTGGGTTGCAGGCGGGCGAACGGATTCTGATACATGGCGGGTCGTCTGGGATTGGAACAACTGCGATCCAACTGGCCAATGCCTTTGGCGCGCGGGTATTTGTGACCGCAGGCAGTGATGAAAAATGTCAGGCCTGTACCGACTTGGGTGCAGAACGGGCGATCAATTATCGCGACGAAGATTTTGTGGACGTGATGCGCGCGGTCGGTGGGGCCGATGTGATTTTGGATATGGTGGGTGGACCTTATATCCCGCGTAACCTTAAGGGGCTTGCAGATGATGGGCGCCTCGTGCAGATCGCATTTTTACAAGGCCCCAAAACCGAAGTGAATTTTGTACAATTGATGACCCGCCGATTGACATTCACGGGATCAACGCTGCGCCCACAATCAGATTTGGCCAAAGCGAAGATTGCCCAACAGTTGCGCAATGTGGTTTGGCCCCTCTTGTCGCAGGGGAAAATTGCGCCAGTTATCGACAGTACAGTTAACATGGCAGAAGCCGCAGCTGCGCACAGCCGTATGGAAAGTAGTGCGCATATCGGCAAAATTGTTCTGGCAGTTGATCCAGACGAATAAAGGTAGCGAAAAATGGCAAAAACAGTAATTATCGAAGAGTTTGGCGGATCAGATCAGTTAAAGGTTGTTGATCGTGATGTGGGCGAACCCAAAGCGGGTGAGGTGCGCATCGCACATCGTGCTGTTGGCCTGAACTTCATCGATGTCTATCAACGTACGGGCCTTTATCCATTAGAGTTGCCAACGGCACTTGGTATGGAAGCATCAGGTGTTATCGAAGCTGTTGGCGAAGGTGTCACACATTTGAAAGTGGGTGATCGCGCTGCATATGCCGCCATGCCACCCGGTTCCTATTGCGAGGCACGTGTGATGCCCGCAGCGCAGGTTTGCCCTTTGCCTGATGCAATCAGCTTCGAAGAAGGCGCGGCCATGATGCTGAAAGGTTTGACGGTTCAGTACCTGTTCCATCGCACCACGCCGATCAAAGCGGGGGATACAGTGTTGTTCCATGCGGCTGCAGGTGGCGTTGGATTGATCGCATGCCAATGGGCGCGCTCTGAAGGTATCAATTTGATCGGCACCGCGGGAACAGACGAAAAATGTGCGCTTGCACTGGAACACGGCGCAAACCATTGCATCAACTATAATGATCAGGATTTCACTGCCAGAGTCCGTGAGTTGACAGATGGAAAAGGTGTGGATGTCGTTATGGATGCGGTTGGTGCCTCAACATTCGAGGGGTCGCTTGATTCACTAAAGCCACTCGGCATGATGATCAGTTTCGGAAATGCGTCTGGTCCTGTCCCGCCGTTTAATATTGGTTTGCTTGGGCCAAAAGGGTCTTTGAAAATCACGCGCCCAACCTTGTTCACGCATATTGCGGATCACGCAACCTGTCAGGATATGGCAGCACAATTGTTTGCCAAAGTGCAATCAGGTGACGTGAAAATTCGGATTGATCAGTCACATGCATTGGATGACATCCGTGCCGCCCATGATGCGTTAGAGGCGCGCAAAACCACAGGATCAACAATTCTGACTGTCTAAATGTTAGGTAAACGTACCAGCCACGCGCCCCAAAAGCATAAAGGCGCGTGCAGTGCGCGTTTCTGACAAGGCAGAAATCTCGGCCTCGGTTGCGGTGTCTTCAAATTTGGCAAACCCCTTGTCAAATAGACGCAAGAAGTGATGCGCAGCATCGCGGAAAACGGGATCCTTTTTCATGCGCACATTGGTTAGGGCCAATGAAGAACGGTCTCGAATACCGCCCAATGCCGCAATTGTGCGCCCGCGTTCACCCTGTGCAAAACGCCGCCATATTTCAGGGCGCGCCATGTCAGGGCGTAGGTCATCCATGTAAATCCCATCTTGGCTCAGCAGTGTCAAAACATCCTGCGCGGCTTGGATCAATTGATTTGTATTGCGATCAGCAAGGGCGCGGCGCAATGCGGCAAACCCTGCTTCATCATTTGCATCCTCTGGGAAATGTAGCGCTTTGATGAAATCTTCGTTCTTAAGCGGCTCTGCCAAAACTTCGACGGGCGTCCCGAGTTCAAGCACAGTTTGTTGCTCCCCCTCCGCCGATTGCGGGGCGGTAATTTCTGGTAGTGTTCGTTTCGATTGCGCAAGACGAGAGGACGTGAACATCGCAATCGCCGTTTCTGTTTTTCGCTGGCTTTCTGCGATTTGATCCAGACGTTTGTTGACGTTGCCCTCACTCGCTGGGACGCCAGACATCTTTGCCTGATCAATATAGGCCTTGCGCAGGGCTTCAATTGCCACGTTCAACCGTTGGCTTTCGTGTTTCATGCGGTGGGACGTGCGGATCACCATGACCGAAACCCACAGGATGCAAACTGGCATGAAAATCAGCAGGATACTGGTCAGTATACCCGCCGCCAATGTCGCATTGTTCAGCAGAACATAGGCACTGACGCCCAGCCATAAAATGGCCAATGAAATGCCATTCCATTCGATCAAAAGCGTTGGTTGTTTCTGCGTC
>JAKMGV010000003.1:0-29582 GCA_022424725.1 Paracoccaceae bacterium | reverse complement strand
GATACTGGTCAGTATACCCGCCGCCAATGTCGCATTGTTCAGCAGAACATAGGCACTGACGCCCAGCCATAAAATGGCCAATGAAATGCCATTCCATTCGATCAAAAGCGTTGGTTGTTTCTGCGTCCCCAGATAGAGGCCAGCGGGTGTTGAGTTGGTTCCTCTATCGTCGTTCATCTGCGCCTACTCACGCGTAAACGATATCAAGGATTTCATAGGACTTTTCGCCGCCTGGTGTGCGAACCTCAACACTGTCACCGACATCTTTGCCAATCAGCGCGCGGGCGATAGGGGATTTGACGTTTAACAAACCCTTTTCAATGTCCGCTTCGTGTTCACCCACAATCTGCCATGATTTTTCTTCGTCAGTATCTTCGTCAACCACAGTCACGCGGGCACCGAATTTGACGGACCCTGACAATTGAGAGGGATCAATCACTTCGGCAAGTGAAATGATGCCTTCCAACTCCTTGATGCGTCCTTCGATAAAGCTCTGCTTTTCGCGGGCCGAGTGATATTCCGCGTTTTCGGACAGATCACCATGCTCGCGCGCCTCTGCAATCGCCTTAATAATATTCGGACGATCTTGGCTCTTTAGCGTCTTTAGTTCTACCTCAAGTGCGGTGTGACCCGCAGGTGTCATTGGGATCTTGTCCATGTGTGTTCCGCTGTAAAATAATACCTGTTGACTGATTGTATGCACTGATATCTACGCGATCAAGCCTTTGCAACGTCTAGGGGGAAAATGTGCAAATTTGCGTGACATCTATTCATGATTAACGCCTAGACGTAAGGGAATGTTACAAAAATTGCGATGAAGTGCCGCAAAGCAGCATTTGGACGACGCGTTTTGATTGACGCACCCCTGATCGGCAGGGTAACCCATGCCTCAACGAAATTTCTGCGACCCGAGGAGGAGGAGCGCCGATGTCTGAATTTGAACGCGAGGCAATGGAATGTGACGTTGTAATTGTTGGTGCCGGACCTGCGGGTTTGTCAGCGGCAATTCGACTAAAACAACTTGATGCTGATCTAAATGTCGTTGTACTTGAAAAGGGCTCAGAGGTTGGGGCGCATATTCTCTCTGGTGCTGTTTTGGATCCATCGGGCTTGTCGCGTTTGATCCCAGATTGGAAGGAAAAGGGTGCACCGCTGAATGTACCTGTGAAAGAAGACAACTTTTATGTCTTGGGCGAAGCTGGTCAAATTCGTTTGCCAAATGCAATGATGCCCCCACTGATGAATAACCATGGCAACTATATCGTGTCGATGGGTAATGTGTGCCGCTGGATGGCGGAACAAGCCGAATCCATGGGTGTTGAAATTTTCCCAGGCATGGCATGTTCAGAAATCGTTTATGGCGACAATGGCGAGGTGAAGGGCGTTGTTGCGGGTGAATTCGGCAAGAACCCCGATGGTACGCCGTCAGAGGCCTATGAACCAGGCATGGAATTGCATGGTAAATATGTCTTCTTCTCAGAAGGTGCGCGTGGTTCATTGTCCAAAGCGGTCATTGCGAAATATGACCTAGATGCAGAGTGTGACGTGCCAAAATTTGGCATCGGCATGAAAGAGATCTGGGAAGTAAAGCCAGAAAACCATAACGAAGGCGAAGTGACCCACACAATGGGTTGGCCGTTGGGTTGGAAAAATTCGGGTGGTTCATTTGTCTACCACTTGGACAATAACCAAGTTTACGTTGGCTATATCGTCGATCTGAACTATAAAAATCCGCACCTGTTCCCCTATATGGAATTCCAGCGATTTAAGCATCACCCAAAGATCGCCAAATTGCTGGAGGGTGGCAAGCGCGTGGCCTATGGCGCACGTGTTGTGACCAAAGGTGGTTTCCAATCTATCCCGCAAACCGCATTCCCAGGTGGGGCACTGCTTGGCTGTTCGGCGGGGCTTGTGAACTTGCCGCGCATTAAGGGCAACCACAATGCTATGCATTCGGGCATTGAAGCCGCAGAAGCAGCCTATGCCGCGATCCAAGAGGGTCGTGAGGGTGATACACTTGAGGCCTATGACGCAGCACTGCGCGCAGGACCCGTTGGCAAGGATCTGAAAACCGTTCGCAATGTCGCCCCATTAAATGGCAAATTCGGCCCGCTTGGCGGTCTAACCCTTGGTGGGTTTGACATGTGGTTCCAAAGTGCGTTCAAATTCTCGCTGTTTGGTACTGTTAAGCATGGCAAAAACGATGCACAGTCAACTGAACCAGCAGATAAGCACGCACCAATTGAGTATCCAAAGCCAGATGGTGTTTTGTCATTTGATCGTTTGACCAACGTGTCATTTTCGATGACAAACCACGAAGAAAGCCAGCCTGCGCATTTGCGGCTATCTGATGTGAATGTC
This sequence comes from Paracoccaceae bacterium, assembly GCA_022424725.1. Lineage (GTDB taxonomy): Bacteria > Pseudomonadota > Alphaproteobacteria > Rhodobacterales > Rhodobacteraceae > HIMB11. Next base: position 27,221 of record JAKMGV010000003.1, on the reverse strand, counting down.
CCAATTTCAGTGAACCTTCCCAAATATGCGGAACCCGCCCAGCGGTATTGCCCCGCGGGGGTTTACGAAGTGGTTGAGGAAGAGGGGCAGGATCCACGGTTTGTTGTGAACTTCCAAAACTGCGTTCACTGTAAAACGTGTGATATCAAGGACCCAAGTCAGAATATTACATGGGTAACGCCACAGGGTGGTGACGGACCAAACTATCCAAACATGTGATCTGTCGTTCACACGTTTCATCGGCAAAAATCACGCGGGACCATGTTTATTCATGTGTCCCGCGTTGTCATTTGTAATTTCTACGCTTAGCTTTACATTATCGAAAATTGAGGGATAAGCAGTTGCAACGCATTTTCGGACTATCATTGGCACTTCTGTCTGTAGTGACAGGATCGGGCGCATTTTCTGATGCTTCGGGGCCATATTTGGCGGCACAAAGCGCGATGCGCGCAAACGATTTTGCGCTTGCCACGCAATACCAATCGCGTGTTTTGACAATGGATCGCGACAACGATGCGACAATGCGGGATTTGTTGTTTTCCTACGTGGCTTTGGGGCGTTTGCGCGATGCGATCCCAGTTGCGAATTTGTATTCTGAGCGTGGGGCAGATGATTTCGTTACCAACTTAATCGTGCTTCTTGGCCTGATTGAGGATGAAGATTTTGTAGGTCTAACCGCCGCGCTTGAAAACGAAGATGAGTTTAGTCTGAACCCGTTTATCCGCGAAGTTGTCATAGCCTGGGCAGCACATGGGCAGGGTAATGCCAAAGTGGCGCAGCGCATCATTGACGATATTTCGGGCCGTCCAGGATTTGAAACATTCGCAGCCTTTCATCGTGCGATGATGTTTCTTGCTGACGGAAAAAACGAAGATGCCTTGGCGGTTTTAGACGGGTTTGACAATACTGCAGGCATTCTAACGGACCGCGCCCTTTTGATTAAAACGGCGTTGCTACAGCGGATGGGGCAATCAGATCAGGCGCGCGCATTTTTTGATGCAAAATTTTCCGTTGGCAGTTCGCCGGAAAGTGCCGCGATCCTAAGAAATCTGGACAATAACGAACCCATCGTTTCGGGTTTGCCCCGTACAGTTTCGCAGGCGATGTCTGAAATCTTTTTCACGCTGGCTTTGTTCATCCAAGAGCAGGTCGATCCAAGTGCGACACTGGTCTACGCACGCATTGCCGAGGCGTTGAACCCGCAATCGGCCGAGATCAAGTTGTTCGTGGCAGACGTTCTTGAGGAATTAGATCAGTATAACTTGGCCCTGCGCGTTTACGAAAAGATCGGAGCCGAGGATCCAAAATACTATACAACCCAGATCGCCACGGCCCGTGCGATGCGTCGATCAGATCGCGTTGATGATGGCATTGATGTCCTGAACAATTTGGCCGCAGTTTATCCAGATGTGCCCGTCGCGCATGCAACGTTGGGCGATTTTTTACGACGCCAAGAGTTTTACGATGAAGCGTTGCCCGCCTATAATGCCGCAATTTCCATGTATGAGGCGCAAAACAACGTGCGTTGGCAATTGTACTATGCACGTGGGATCACACATGAACGCTTGAAAACATGGCCGAACGCGGATCAGGATTTTCGCAGTGCCCTTGCACTCAATCCTGATCAAGCAAGTGTGTTAAATTACCTTGGATATTCGTTGATTGAGCGCGGTGAAAAGCTGGATGAAGCGATGGAAATGATCACCAAAGCGGTCGAGATCGAGCCGAACTCTGGCTATATCGTTGATAGTTTGGGCTGGGGTAAATTCCAACTTGGTCAATATAAAGACGCGGTCCCTGACCTAGAACGTGCCGCGGAATTGATGGCAACTGATCCCATTGTGAACGATCACTTGGGAGATGCATATTGGGCGGTTGGTCGCAAAAACGAGGCGCGCTTTCAATGGCGTCGTGCCCTATCATTTAATCCCGAAGAGATTGAGGAAACCCGCATTCTACGCAAACTAGAGGTTGGACTCGATCAGGTGCTAAGCGAAGAAGGAAAACCCGCGCTTTATGCCGACACGCAAAATGATTAAAGTCACGGCACACGCGAAAGTGAACCTAACATTGCATGTGGTTGGGCAGCGCGCCAATGGGTATCATGAATTGCAATCGCTGGTTTGCTTGACGGAATTTGGCGATCAAATTCACCTGTCGCCTGCGGCTGATTTTTCATTTCAGGTCATCGGCCCGAATGCTTCGGGGATACCTGTGGATGAGAGTAACTTGGTTGTTCAGGCCGCTAAATTCATGGCGCAAAAACATTCCAAATCGCTCGATTGTCAAATCATACTGGAAAAAAACCTACCGATGGCATCGGGGATTGGTGGAGGGTCAAGTGATGCGGCGGCAGTGATGAGGGCACTCAGCCAATATTTTTCTGTTCCATTGCCGAATGTGGACGAATTGATGACCTTGGGGGCGGATATTCCTGTGTGCATGACTACGGGTTTGACCCTGATGGAGGGCGCGGGTGAGGATGTGACGCAATTGTCTGCTGCCCCGAATTGGGGGGTAGTATTGGTTAATCCCAATGTTGGTGTGTCCACGCCTGCAGTTTTCAATGCGCTGAACTCCAAACGCAATTTACCAATGCAGGATGTGGCAGAAAATTGTGTTGATATTGCATGGCTTGGTGATCAGCGAAATGATTTGGAACCGCCCGCCATGGCAATGGTCCCGGAGGTTGGAGCCGTAGTTGATGCAATTTCCGCAGCGCCGCATTGTCAGATGGCCAGGATGTCGGGATCAGGTGCCACATGCTTTGGTGTTTTCGCGGATATCAAGCATGCAAATGCAGCAGCAGAGCGATTGCAACGGGCGCATCCAGACTGGTGGGTTGTGTCCACAAAAATAGTTTAGGAAACGCGCGACACCACGTAAATTGCCAAATCCTGTAGGATTGTTTTCAACGCGCTATCAGGGAGAAGCGATAAGCTTTGCTGTGCCTTATTCGACCAATCCAAGGCATCTTTGCGTGTAGCTTCAATCGCGCCCGTTGTGTGCATCAAATTGATGGCGTGTTCTAAATCGCCCTCTCCTTGATCGCCTTTTGCGATTGTGCGGGTCCAGAACACGCGATCATGTTCACCCCCTGCTGAAATTGCCTTGATCAAGGGTAGGGTCAATTTGCGTTCACGGAAATCATCACCAACGTTCTTACCGATTGATTTCGGATCCCCGACCACATCCAAAAGATCATCCGCAATCTGAAAGGCAATCCCCAATGCATCCCCATAATCAAATAGTGCCTGACAAATATCCTCGTCCGCTGCGGAAATGATACCGCCCACCTGAGTTGCGGCCGAAAACAGGGCGGCTGTCTTACCACGGACCACTTGCAAATAGGTCTCTTCTGTTGTGTTTACATCTTGTGCTGCGGTCAATTGAAGAACTTCACCCTCTGCAATCGTGGCAGAGGCATTCGCAAGTACGTCCAAAACGCGCAACGATCCCGTTTCCACCATCAACTGGAATGAGCGCGAGAATAAGTAATCGCCGACCAATACAGAGGATTTGTTGTCCCACAATAGGTTCGCGGTTGGGCGACCACGGCGTTGACCACTTTCATCAACCACATCATCATGCAGCAAAGTTGCAGTGTGAATAAACTCAACCGTTGCGGCCAATCGAATGTGATGATCGCCCTGATATCCACACAAATGCGCCGCAGCCAAAGTCAGCATAGGACGCAAACGTTTTCCCCCCGCATTAACAAGATGCGCTGTCACTTCGGGTATCCGAGGTGCGTGTTCCGATGCCATGCGTTTTTGGATCAGCGTGTTCACCGCATCCATATCATCCGCCAAAATCCGAGCAAGCGCGTCATGCGGTTTGTTTTGCTCTTTATCTAGGGCCATGCGGCACTCCTATTTCTTCACATTTCGTGTGCGGTCCATATATTGGATATATGAAAGAGCTTTTGCGCACCAACGATATCACACTGATCGCATTCACCAAGCACGTGTTGAGTGAGGTTGATATAGCGGTCTTTGAACTGGACGTAAATATGAGTGTTTTGGAAGGTTCGATTGGTATTTTACCCCAGCGTTTGATGGTGATTGATGAGGAATACGAAATCGCCTACGACACGATGATTGAAAATGGGATTGAGGCGCAATTTCTGACATGATGGATGATGTAACGATCGATGATTTTTTGTCGGGCGCAATTAAGGTTGCGCAGCCAAAATCGGGGTATCGCGCGGGAATTGATCCAATTCTTCTTGCGGCCAGCATCCCTGCAAAATCTGGCCAAACTGTTTTGGAATTGGGTTGTGGTGTGGGAACCGCATCACTTGCGCTTGCTCATCGCGTGACAGACCTAAGGATTGCCGGTGTGGAGGTTCAAGAGCGATACGCCGAATTGGCGCGACGCAACGCCGACCTGAACAATGTGCCCCTTTCTGTTGTGTGCGCCGATTTGGCTGCATTGCCAAACGAAATTCGTGATCAACAGTTCGATCATGTCTTTGCCAATCCCCCATATTTTGATCGCAGCTCTAGCACTCGGTCCGATGACGGTGGTCGCGATCGTGCAATGGGTGAAAGTGACGAATTGGGCATCTGGCTTAGCGTAGCTGCAAAACGGGTGAAACCGAAAGGATATGCGCACTTTATTTTTCGCACGGAACGCATGGATGAATTTTTGCGACTGTTGCCCGATTCGCTGGGTAGTCGGGTGATTACACCGATTGTTCCCAGACAGGGACGTCAAAGCACATTGTTCATGGCGCATGCTCGCAAAAACGGACGGGCTGCGTTCCGCCTCGAATCGCCACTGATCCTGCACACAGGGGATTTTCATCAACAAGATGGTGAAGATTATTCACAAAAAATATCAAAAGTGTTGCGGGATGGGGATGCGTTAACCAATTGGTTTCGCGAATAACACTTCTTTAAGTAGTGAAAACTTTATTGACACAAGATGCACACGCAGCGTGACAAATGTATTTTCCTGTGCTCCACTGAGTGTATAAGTAAAAGGAGACATTAAATGAGTGTAAGCGCACGTGTTCGCGAATTGAAAAGAAAACATGAAACTTTGTCACAAACCGTCGAAAAGGCCCAACAATCACCGGCTATCAGCGACATAGACATCAAATCACTCAAAAAACAAAAACTCCGAATTAAAGAAGAAATTTCGCGACTTAGCTCTGGATGAACTTACACCCCGCTTTAACCAAGCGGGGTTTTACATTCCTAGAGACAGTCTTTCGATCACGTGAAAGCGGCCACTGCCTTCCTGCTCGCCCAATAGTGCGAGTGAACTTATGTTAAGTGACTGATCTAGGAAATCGTGAAACATCGAGTTTGCGCGTCGTTCGATATCGTCAATTGTGTCGTGCGCAAGAGGATCAGTCAGGGTCATGTGAAATTTGAATTCTTGCATCACATAAGGATATCCCCAACGTAACATCAGTGCGTCTTGTTGGGGTGTAAGCCTGCGTCGGCGGCGTTTTTCGATGTCTTTGTCTGTTAAAGGGGCACGAAATTTATCGAAATACGATACTGTCGATGCGGCCAATTCCGTTACTTCGTTTGTTTGCACATCCTGTATCATTGCCAAAAACCGACCAAGACGACTGATTTTTAGAGTGCCACCCGTTGCAGGTGAAACATGTTCGCAAAACGCGTGAAATGCGTCTTGCAGTTCACCTTGTGAGGAATGCGATGCAAGCGAGAAGGGTGGTTTCACAGTTGCATGAAACCCGTATTTTCGCGGCCGATCGGTGATGCGATGATGATCGGCAGATAGCAAGGATTCTTGTCCCGTTATTGAATTCCAACCAAGCCAGTCAGAGCCAATTTGAAACAATGGCAGATCAGGAATGTAGTAAATTGCGTATCTGGAAAAGTTCACGCGCGGTACTCGCAATGATCAAAGGATGCATGTTAGGTGCGTGCCACTCTAAGAGTATCCCCAACCTCAAGCACCGGCGAAAGCTCAACGATACTGTCGGTTTTTGTTTCATTTCCCAGAACACGATCAGCCACAATTTGTGCGGCGCGTTCCCCAATTTCAACACGACATGCATCCATAGTAGCCAGTTGCATGGGCAAACCATGCAGCAACTCAACCCCATTAAACCCTGCCAACCCGATGTCATCAGGAATGCGTACACTCGCATCCAACAAATGCAACAGACCGCCTGCGCCAATCATGTCATTTGAATAATAAAGGAAATCCAAATCAGGAGAGCGTTCCAACATTTCGCGGGTCATATCGCGCCCCTTGGCCAGTGCAGAACCACCAGAATAAAATTCTTGATCCTCCACCTCGACGCCTGCCTTGGCAAGCGCCTCGGTAAAGCCTTCGAAGCGTTTGCGCGCACGGTGATCGAGTGGCATTTTCGTTCCCATAAACCCGATCTTGGAATATCCGGCCTCGATAATCGCGTTGGCCATATGCCGCCCCGCTCGGCGATGGGAAATGCCCACGGCCGTGTCAATGGGTTCACCATCCACGTCCATGATTTGAATGACGGGAATCCCAGAATTCGCCAACATCACGCGGGATGCCTCGGAATGCTCTAGCCCTGCGATGATCACAGCAGACGGGCGCCATGACAACATTTGGTATAGGACCTTTTCCTCTTTTTCGGGCATGTAATTTGTGATGCCCACAACGGGCTGCAGTTCGGTCCCCTCAAGCACATTGTTCACACCTGTCATGACCTCTGGGAAAACCATGTTGGACATGGACGGGATAACAACGGCAACCAAGTTTACCTTTTGCGATGCAAGCGCCCCTGCAATTTTGTTTGGGACATATCCCAATTCTTTTGCGGCCTTTAACACCCGTTCACGTGTGGCCTCTGACACATCGCCGCGCCCTCGTAAAACACGGCTGACGGTCATTTCAGAAACACCAGACGCTTCGGAAACATCTCGGAGGGTAAGGGGGCGATTTTTGGAGCCAGTCACGTGGAACCTGCAAATTAGTCTAAGTAGGTTAATTAAATACGTTTTTTGTCTTAAGATAAAGGGTCAAATTTTAGGACTTTAGAGTGCGTCCATGACACAAGTCCCCGCCCAGCGTCTTGTTTTCCTGACTTGTCATCTGTCACATTTCTGTTCCAGTGGGCCGGAGTGGGAAAGTTTCATTTGTAAGTTTGTTCGCTTTTGCGTTATCGAGTGATTAATTGGTAAAAAAATTAAATTGGTATGTGGTGCAATTAACATCCATGCACAGCAGGGGTCTGTCGCACCTGGGCGCCTGAATGGTCGACAGTTTGATTGTGGACCGGTGGATGGGTTTTTGAATGCGATCATGCTACCGGCCAAGCTTTGGCGCGTGAGGGATGAAAATGGATTTAACATGTTTTAAGGCCTATGATGTGCGGGGGGAGTTGGGTGCCAATATTGATGCTGAAATTTGCTACCGTATCGGACGATCATTTGCGCAAATCTTGGATGCAAAATCAATTGTTGTGGGACGTGATGCGCGCGAAACATCGCCCGAATTAGCCGATGCCGTTTCGCTTGGGATTATGGATGCGGGAGCCGATGTTCTGGATATTGGGTTATCTGGAACCGAGGAAATGTACTGGTCAACAACTGAATTTGCGGCGTGCGGTGGTATCGAGGTCACTGCATCGCACAACCCAATAAATTATAATGGCCTGAAAATGGTAAAGGCTGGTTCAAAACCCCTTGATCCTGCCTCTGAACTTCCCACGGTTCGAAAATTAGCCGAGGAAAACGTGTTTGAAACGCCATTTGCAAAAGGATCGCTTAAAGATATCACATCAGAGGCTAAATCGGCCTATGTGACTAAGCTGCTTTCCTTTGTGGACGCAACTGTTTTGAAACCGCTAAAGGTTGTAGTTAATTCGGGAAACGGCGCTGCGGGTCCAACCTTTGATGCTATTGCAACTGCGCTTGGCCAGAATGCGCCGCAGATCGAATTCATCCGCGTCCAACATCAACCAGATCATACATTCCCAAACGGTATCCCTAACCCATTATTACCCGAAAATCACGCCGCGACAGCCGATGTCGTGATGGAAAACGATGCTAATCTTGGTGTTGCTTTTGATGGGGATTTTGATCGCTGCTTTTTCTTTGATGAAAAGGGGCACTTTATTGATGGTGAATACATTGTTGGTCTATTGGCAGATGTGTTCCTAGACAAAGTGCCAGGGGCCTCAATCGTTCATGATCCTCGTATTATTTGGAACACGCAATCTGTGGTCGCTGCTAAGGGTGGAACCGCGGTGCAATCAAAAACGGGTCACGCGTTCATCAAACAAATCATGCGCGAGGTGGATGCAGTTTATGGCGGCGAAATGTCGGCCCACCATTATTTCCGCGATTTTGCCTATTGTGACAGCGGCATGATCCCATGGCTGTTGGTGATCGAATTGATGAGCCGCACGGGAAAACCCCTATCTAAATTGGTGACCGAGCGTATTGCCGCATACCCAAGTTCAGGCGAAGTGAATTTCCGATTGGATGACCCCAAGGCGTCAATCGCCAAAGTGATCGCTGCGTTTGAGGGAACGGCCGAGGGCCGTGATGAAACTGATGGGATTAGTCTGTCTTTCGCGGATTGGCGCTTTAATTTGCGCATTTCGAATACCGAACCGGTGGTTCGTCTAAATATCGAGGCCAAGGCAGATCGTGACCTTGTACGCTCAAAATTAGAGGAAATTACCAAACTTTTACAGGGATCGACAGCCCATACGAGGCCCCAGAAACCCCAGAAATCCACATCGACACAACCGCAATGTCAATCGATGATGCCGCAGAGAAAATTGTGAAATGGTTATCGGGTGAATAGATTAGGTTTATTGCTCTTTTTAATAGGCTTAGGTAACCCTAGAAAAGAGCGTCAGTGTGACGCTGTTTTTCGTTGAGGACGGTTCATGAAAAAATCCCATGACAACACCATTGCCGCGCAGCTCCTTGGGCATATTGATCCACATTCGGCGGGCGTGACACCCAGTTTGCAGATGTCCACAACATTTGTGCGCGACGCGGAATATACACTGGTGCGCCCAGATAATTCATATGGTCGGGATCAAAATGATGGCGTACGTTTGGCCGAAGACGTGATTGCGGCACTTGAAGGAGCTGAGGATGCAATGTTGTTCCCATCGGGCATGGCGGCCATTGCGGCCATTTTTCAGACCCTGCCAACGGGATCACGGGTTTTGGTGCAGTCAGGTATCTATTGGGGAACGACGAAATTCATCGGCGATAACGCTGCGCACCTTGGAATGGATGTCAATTTTATTGATACATCTGATGAGGATGCTTTGGATCAGGTAACATCAGACTATGATTTGGTATTCATTGAAACCCCATCAAACCCATGGTTGAAGGTCACCGATATCGCGGACATCCGCAAGCGCTTTCCAAACGCAATTTTGGCGGTGGATAGTACGGCGGCCACGCCCATGCTAACGAAACCGATCGCGCATGGCGCCGATATTGTGGTGCATTCCGCGACCAAGGCATTGAATGGGCATTCGGATGTTTTGGCAGGTGTTTTGTGTTGTGCATCAAGAGACGACCTTTGGACGCGCATCGCACAAAATCGGCAGGTCGCTGGTTCAATTATTGGCGCGTTTGAGGCATGGATGTTGATGCGATCCCTGCGCACCTTGCCCATTCGTGTGGAACGGATGTGCGACAATGCGCTGACTGTTGCCCGCCATTTCGAACAGCACAGCGCGGTTGAGGCAGTTTGGTACCCAGGATTGGCCTCGCATCCACATGCTTCGCGGTTGCAGCGTCAGATGCCAGATGGTGGCGGGTATTTGATGTCATTGTTGGTCAAGGGTGGACGACAGGCGGCATTGGATGTGATTTCAAAAATGACACTATTTCATCGTGCCACATCGCTTGGTGGTGTTGAAAGTTTGGTCGAACATCGCCATACCATTGAACCGCACACAGGGATTCCAGAAAACCTAATCCGAATTTCAATCGGCGTCGAAAAGGTTGAAGATTTGATTGCCGATATTGAACAGGCACTGAGCACTCATGCCTGATTTTTCATTTGAAACTGAGGTGGCTGATCAAGGGTACACTGCGGTTGCGGGTGTTGATGAAGTGGGACGAGGACCGCTGTGTGGGCCCGTAACGGCGGCTGCGGTGATATTGGACCCCGATCATATTCCCGAAGGTTTGCGTGATTCCAAAAAACTAACGGACCGCAAACGCCGCCTGATGTATACACAGATCATGGAAACGGCGATGGTGGGCGTGGCACATGCGTCCGTGGCAGAAATTGATGAGATCAATATTCTTCAGGCAAGCCACCTTGCCATGGTACGTGCGATTGCAAATTTGCCCAAACCCGCCGATTTCGCGTTGATCGACGGTAATCGCGCCCCGAAAAATTTGATAATCCCATCAACCTGTGTCGTGAAAGGGGATGACCGATCCCTGTCCATCGCGGCCGCATCGATTGTGGCCAAAATTACGCGCGATGATTTGATGCTGGAATTGGACGCGCAGTTCCATGGATATGGCTGGGCCAAGAATGCGGGCTATCCCACGAAAGAGCATCTTGTTGCATTAAAGTCACTGGGTGTGACCCCACATCATAGGCGTTCTTTCAAACCCGTACACAATATTTTGTATCAGAAGAATAAATAAACCTCTGATTCAAAAAAGAAATTGACCTCGAATCATCTTTGACTCATCTTAGGGATAACAAGAGCGCAAAAATGCGCCGGTTGATTGAGGCAAAGAAAATGAACAAACACACAACTCCTATGGGGGCGGGCTCGCTCCCGTTGAATCGTATTTTGGCTGGTGATTGCATCGAAGTGATGAATGCGCTGCCTGAAAATAGCGTCGATCTGATTTTCGCAGATCCGCCCTATAATCTACAATTAAAAGGCGATCTGCATCGTCCCGATAATTCCAAAGTTGATGCCGTCGATGACGATTGGGATCAATTTGATAGTTTCCGTGCGTATGACGAGTTTACGACAGATTGGTTAAAGGCCGCGCGTCGTATCCTGAAACCAAATGGTGCGATTTGGGTGATCGGTTCCTATCACAATATTTTCCGTGTGGGCGCAGCACTTCAAAATCAGGGATATTGGATTTTAAACGATGTGGTTTGGCGTAAATCAAACCCGATGCCAAATTTCCGCGGCAAACGCTTTACCAACGCGCATGAAACCATGATTTGGGCGTCGAAATCCGAAGGTGCCAAGTACACCTTTAATTACGAAGCGCTAAAGGCCCTAAATGAAGGTGTGCAAATGCGTTCAGACTGGGTATTGCCGATTTGTACAGGCCACGAGCGCCTGAAGGATGAAAACGGGGATAAGGCGCATCCAACGCAAAAACCCGAAAGCCTTTTGCATCGTGTTTTGGTTGGATCAACCAATCCTGGCGACATTATTTTGGACCCGTTCTTTGGGACGGGGACAACGGGCGCAGTGGCCAAAATGCTGGGTCGTAATTTCATCGGGATCGAGCGAGAAGAGGCCTATCGCAAGGTTGCCGAGAAACGCATTTCAAAGGTACGCAAATATGACAGCGAGGCCTTGGCCGTAACCACAGGCAAGCGTGCCGAACCCCGCGTGCCCTTTGGCCAATTGGTTGAGCGTGGCATGTTGCGTCCCGGAGAAGAGCTTTTGTCGTTGAATGGCCGCTATAAGGCAAAAGTGCGTGCAGATGGCACATTGGTGGGGGCCGATATCAAAGGGTCCATTCACCAAGTCGGCGCAAAATTAGAAGGCGCCCCAAGCTGTAATGGCTGGACCTATTGGGGATATAAGCGGGATGGAAAAACCGTGCCTATTGATATGCTGCGCCAACAAATCCGATCAGAAATGAACTAATCACCGATGGTGCCCAAGTTATTTGGGCACCCCTCGATCCGCCTGTGTCCTGACAACACAAGCTGACTTGTGCCCCGCGACCATGTCGTGGGGCATCTTTTCACCGCGGTTTCGGATTTGTCATTTTGTTATAGGCAGCCCAATCCGTAATTTCGGGATAATACATGGCCCGCCATTTTTGAACGCGATGGTTCATCACCCTACGCCAGACGGAGGGGAAGAAGGCGAACAACCCCATAAACGGATAGCTGTAGGGCAACTGCGGCGCAATTGATCCCCCGTATGTTTGCAGCAAAGGGTACCGTCGGTTTGGTTTATAATGGTGATCCGAATGGCGTTGCAGATTGATCAACATCCAATTCGCCGCACGATGTTCCGCGTTCCATGAATGATGTGGTAAAACGGGTTCATATTTGCCGCCCCCCAGATGTTTGCGTGTTAACCCATAATGTTCGATGTAATTCACCAATTCCAAATGGAATACTGCGGTTAACGCCTGAAACAGGAACAGGATCAGTCCTGATACCCCACCGATCATAATGGCAAGCGTCAAAAAGACCCCTTGCAACATCCAATAGCGCCAAAATGGATTGCTTTGATCATACCATGGCAAACCCTTGCGGCGCAGCATGTCCTTTTCCGCACGGAATGCCGATTTCCAGCATTGCACGATCACACGGCGGAAAAAGCGATGAAATCCTTCGTTATAACGCGCGGTGACGGGATCGCGGGGCGTTCCCACATAGCGATGATGCACCAATAAATGTTCACTGCGAAAATGCGAATAAAGCGTCATGGCCAACAAAACATCGGCCATATTGCGTTCAAATTTGTTCTTCTGATGCATCAATTCATGGGAATAGTTGATCCCAACAGTGCCGCTGATCATACCGATGGCAAAAAAGACACCCATTTGCAGGCCAAATGCATCATCACGCTGTTCCACGATCCATAGCCCACCAAAAATCAGGATAAATTGAAAAATCGGCCAAATTTTGGTGATCAAAACAAAGGGCGCAAGGTTATTTTTCCCTGTTTCAGGGTCCACATTGCTTTTGGCCTTATTCATGATTTGATCCAAAATTGGAACCACGTACCAGACAACAGCGATCATCAAAAGAAAGCTGTAACCGCCCGTTACAACCGTAAACCATCCCAAAGCAAATAGAATGAGAGAGCTCCAAAAAGGAAGCCAGTCCCCAATGCGAAATGGGTTCGTCTGCGCCATGTTCGTCCCTCTTTGCATTACACCTTGTGCGTTTCTATCAAGTTTATTCAGATCGGACCAGATCAAACACCTTGCGCATCACGGTAGGGAGTGCAGCAGAGGCGAAATCGGCAGCTTGCACAAATTCGCCACGGGTTTGTTTGCGATCTAGGGGAACTAACGCGGTTTTTATGCGCAGTTTTAAATGAAAATGGGTAAAGGTGTGGCGCACCTCGCCCTCGTGGGTTTTCCATTCTGCATGGATTGGGGCATCCTCATTAACCGCTGTTTCTGACCAATCTGTAGTGGGCCATGCCTGCATTCCACCCAAAAGCCCGCTTTCAGGTCGCGTTTCTAATAGGTATGCGCCATCAACACGACGCGCGACATAGGCTGTGCCAATGCGCGTTGGTTTCTTTTTCTTGGGCAGTTTTTTGGGCAACTCCAAATGTGTACCATTGGCCAACCCGATGCAATTTGTCCGCCATGGACACAATCCGCAGGCTGGTTTTTTTGGCGTACAAATCGTGGCTCCCAAATCCATGATGGCTTGCGCATAATCGCCTGGGCGTTTTTGCGGTGTTAGGGTTTTTGCATATTCGGTCAATTCTGCTTTGGCCGTCGGCAGGGGGGTATGAATATCAAACAGGCGTGCGATGACCCTTTCCACATTCCCGTCTACAACGGTTTCAGGCAGATCAAACGCAATGGACGATACCGCAGCAGCAGTATAGGGGCCGACACCCGGCAGCTCTAGCAGCTGTTCATGCGAACGCGGGAACATGCCGTTGTGATGCAGTGTGACATAACGCGCACATTTCAACAGGTTCCGCGCCCGTGCGTAATACCCCAATCCTGCCCATGCGGCCATGACATCCGCATCCTTGGCTGCTGCTAAATCCTGAACAGTGGGCCATAGGGTTGTGAATTTCACAAAATACGCTTTGACCGCAGCCACGGTTGTTTGCTGCAGCATGATTTCAGACATCCAAATGCGATAGGGATCTGGGTCCACCCCTTTTGCACGATCCGCGGGCGCGACGCGCCATGGCATAACGCGGGCATGACGATCATACCAATCAAGCAGATCTTGGGATTTCGGATAGTCACGCAAGTTTGAACTCTGATTTTGTGGATTTAGGGTGGTGTGATTTCAACAACAAACTAAACTAATCCGCAACACCGACTCGTAAAGATTGATGACAGATATCGCACCAAAACATCGGTTCAAACGAACCGCGACTGTTCTGCAGTCCCGCATTCGCGAAGTCAGCGAAGGCCGCGGGTTTGCGCAATCGCGTGTTTTGACCCACTGGTTGGAAATTGTAGGTGCCGACATTGCTGCGATTACACGCCCTGTTGAGGTCAGTTATGGACGCGGTGGTATGGGGGCGACCCTTAGCATTCTGACAACGGGTGCGCATGCCCCCATGATTGAAATGCAAAAAGAGGCCATTCGCACCAAAGTGAACGCGGTCTATGGATATAACGCCATTGCGCGGGTTCGGATCACGCAAACTGCGCCGATCGGCTTTTCAGAAGGTCAGGTCGAATTTCAGGCCAAACCAAAATCCAATCCGACATTAAGCCCAGCCGTTCAACAGCAGGCTCATGAAACCGCACGTACGGTCACAGACCAAAATTTGCGCCGCGCCCTTGAAGAATTGGGGCGGAATGTTTTAACCAAAAAACAAACCAAAAATACGCCACATTAGAAAGGCACGTAAACAATGAAATTTTTGATGACACTTTTATCGACTGTTTGGATCGCGATGATGGGAACAATCGCAGCACAGGCCGAAACAGATAAACCAGCGGTCACCGAAATGATTTTGGGGGATGTGAATGCGCCCATCGAAATTATTGAGTATGCCTCTATGACCTGTCCGCATTGCGCAAATTTCCACAGTGATGTGTACCCGCAGTTAAAAGAAAACTACATTGAAACAGGCAAAGTGAAGTTCGTGTTTCGCGAGGTGTATTTCGACAAATACGGCATGTGGGCATCCATGATTGCACGTTGTGCGGGGCCTGATCGGTTTTTTGGTGTCATTGATCAAATGTTTGAAAAACAAAAAACATGGTCACGCGCGGGCAACGATTTGGCGATTGTCACAGAGCTGAGCAAGATTGGTAAATTGGCGGGCCTTGGTGATGATCAAATCAACGCTTGTTTGCAAGATGCGGATAATCTGCGCAACTTGGTGGGCTGGTACAAAGCCAATATGGAAGAGCATAAAATCAGCGGCACACCCAGTTTTGTGATCGACGGTGAAATGGTGTCAAACCGATCTTATGAGGAACTGTCAGCGCTGTTGGATGAAAAACTAGGTTCCTAATGCCCAGCCCATTACAAGGTTTAAAGGTCATCGAATTGGCCCGCATTCTTGCGGGCCCATGGGCGGGTCAAACGCTTGCCGATCTGGGGGCCGAGGTGATCAAGGTTGAAGCCGCACAGGGCGATGACACACGCGCATGGGGCCCCCCCTTCATTACGAAAGAGGATGAGGAAACCGCCTCTTATTTCCATTCGTGCAATCGTGGCAAATCCTCAGTCACCATTGATTTGCGCGATCCTGATGATCAAAATCGGCTGCGTGATTTAATCAAAGATGCCGACATCCTAATCGAAAATTTCAAGGTTGGTGGGCTGGCCAAATATGGGTTCGATTATGACAGCATGAAACAGGTTAATCCGCGTCTGGTATATTGTTCCATTACGGGATTTGGACAAACGGGGCCTTATGCACACCGTGCGGGATATGATTATATCATTCAGGGCATGTCTGGTTTCATGTCGATAACGGGTGACCCAGATGGCATGCCCCAACGTGCGGGTGTGGCAATCACGGATATTTTCACAGGCGTATATGCGACGACTGCGATTTTGGCCGCACTGCGGATGCGCGATACAACAGGGCAGGGGCAGCACATCGATATGTCACTGTTCGATAGTGCAGTGTCCGTCATGGCCAATCAGGCATTGAATTACCTAAGTACGGGTACCCCGCCTGTGCGAACAGGAAACTACCATCCGAATTTAACGCCCTATCAGGTGTTTGAATGCGCCGATGGTCACATCATCATCGCCACAGGAAACGATGCACAGTATCGCAGATTGTGTTCTGTTCTGAATCTGGATGATATGGCCGAGGACCGCAAATATTTGCGCAATTCTGATCGTATCGCCAATCGTGAAGACATGACCGAACGCCTCACTGAACGCACCAAGACTTTCGCCAAAGATGCGCTGTTATCCGCCTGTGAAGATCAGGGAATTCCAGCAGGGCCCATCAATGATATGGCCGAAGTGTTTGCAGATCCGCAGGTGATCGCACGTGGGATGAAAGTGGAACTGGACGGCGTTCCATATGTCCGCTCGCCTTTCATGTTTTCGGATGCGGACCTTACGCTGAGCCGTGGTGCGCCCAAATTGGGCGAAGATAACTAGGGCCTGTTTGCCTGATCGCTGTTCACGCTCAAAACGGGCTCTAGCACGTTTTTAAGGGCGTGCGCGTCGTCAAATTCCAACCGCACAGGCAGCGAGAGGATGCCAGATCGCAAATCCGCGGGCAGACGTGCGGCGTCCTTTTCGGTGGTGACCAATTGCGCATTCATGGACTGCGCCTCTTTCATTAATCTTTGGATCATGGGACGCGCCAATTTCTGATGATCATCCAGTGCAACGGTACGCACCAATGGGGCCCCCAATCCGCGCAGTGTTCCAAAAAACTTTTCTGGATCACCAATCCCTGCAAAGGCCAGATAGCGCCCATCGGCCCAGGGCATGCCCATTTCGATTGGTTTTAAGCTTGCCGTTAGGTGTGCGATGCGGCCCAGCTGCTCGGCGGAGCGTTCCCGAAACTGGGATTGCGCCTCGGGCTCTCCGATACTGATGACGGCATCCGCACGTTGCAGACCCACATGCACAGGTTCGCGCAATGGACCCGCAGGCAAACAGCATCCGTTGCCAAATCCACGGGCCGCGTCAACAACGATAATGGACAGATCTTTGGTCAATGAAGGGTCCTGAAAACCGTCATCCAGTAGGATCACATCGGCGCCTGCGTTTTGTGCAGCACGCGCACCTGCCACACGTTCATTTGCGACCCAAGTGGGCGCAAAGGCCGCCATCAAAAGTGGTTCATCCCCTGTTTCATCCGCTGTGTGCATGCGCGGATCAACCTGTGTCACCGCCTGTAGCGATCCACCATATCCGCGTGATACGATATGCACCGCAATGCCGCGGGATTTTAACATCTGTGCGATCGCAATTGTTGTGGGTGTTTTACCCGTTCCGCCGACATTCAGGTTTCCAATGCAAATTACGGGAATATCAACCCGAGTGGGACGTGCATTTTTCTGCCGTCTGGCAGTCGCCCATGCATAGGCCATCCCCAAGGGTGACAGTAAAATCGCCTGCCAACTGCGCGATCTGTACCAAAATTTTGGGGCCTGCATCAGGGCTCTCCTTTTAGGTTGCGCTTGATGGTTGCATAGATCGCTTCTGTTGCTTCTGCTCCTCTTGTCACAAATTCCCACGCCGCGCATCCCATTTTTGCAGCCTGTTCTGGCGCAGAGGAGTGAAGGACGGCGGAAGCAAGGCTATCGCTGTCCTGAATGATACGCGCAGCGCCAACGCCCGCCAGATTGCTATAAGCGCTGAGGTGATTTTTGATGTTCGGCCCGTATAATATCGCGCATCCCAATGATGCGGCTGGCAACGGGTTGCACCCCTTACCGCCGCTGATCAGGGACCCGCCCAAAAACGTCAGGGGGGCAAGAGAGAGCCAGCGCGCTATTTCGTCGTTGGAATCGGCCAAAAACACCTGTGTTCTCGCCTCGGGCATGTTGTCGTCCAACCGGCGCGCTGTGGTGAGCCCGTAGTCCTGACAGGTCTGCCAAAAGTGCTCTTCGTCCTTGGCAGATGAGGGCGATAATAACAAAAGGCTTCTGTGGCTTTCCCGCATAATCAAACGGTGTGCGTTCAAAATCGCGGCCAATTCCTCACGATGTACGGAAACAGCAGACCACATTGGTCGCCCCTTCAGGTCGTTAAATTCGTCTGGGTCCCCCAAAAGGGAGGGCACCGATGTTTGCGACTGCAGGCTGCCAACGGGATGGATACGTGCATCGGAAATGTTCAGCATGTGCAGGTGGGCCGCGGTGTCACCATCCGCGCAAAAAATATCTGAAAAACTGCGCAGTGCCCGCTCCAGCGGCATTGGGATGAATTTGATGCGACGTTGTGGGATTGCATCGGCATCGATGTTGGCCAAAATCATGTGATCTAATTTTGATCTAACGGCCAAGATGGTGTTGGCATGTACCTTGGACCCGATCCAAATCAACGCTTTTGGTGCGTGATCCCGAACCAGTTTCTGTGCCGTCCATTGTTCAGGAATACGCCCAAAATAATCATCGCCCGCAACCCCCAAGTGATCCAGCACAATATCGTCGCCACATGATAGGACGATGTCAAAATCATTCTGTTGCAACAGGCGTTCATAAAGCGCAAGGCTCGCTGAAATATCAGCGGCACTTGCCGCATGAAGCCAGATATCAACAGCATTATGAGGCATTGTCATCGTCTTAATTTGGTTTGTTTCACCCTATGAAACACGACTTAAAACAAAAAGGCCACCGCATTGGGTGGCCTTTTGGAAATCTATCAAAGGGAAGCTTAGAAGCCCAAGCCTTCGTATTTCTTTTTGAACTTTGAAACACGGCCACCTTGGTCCAAAAGACGCGCGTTGCCGCCGTTCCATGCAGGGTGCGCAGTTGGATCAATATCAAGCGCAAGCGTGTCGCCCTCTTTGCCCCAAGTAGACCGCATTTTGATCATTGTGCCGTCGGTCATTTTGACGTCGATCATGTGATAATCTGGGTGGATATCTTTTCTCATGACATCGCTCCTTATGACTTTGGCTTATAGTTTGTATCTTCTGCGATACGCGCAGATTTACCGCGACGTGAACGAAGATAGTATAGCTTGGCACGACGTACGCGACCGCGGCGTACAACAGTGATGCTATCGATGTTTGTTGAATACAGTGGGAACACACGCTCAACGCCTTCACCGAAAGAGATTTTGCGCACTGTGAATGATCCAGCAATGCCAGCGCCATTTTTACGTGAAATGCAAACACCTTCGTAGTTCTGAACACGTGTACGTGTCCCTTCTGTCACTTTATAGCCGACACGCACTGTGTCACCGGCTTTAAAGTCGGGAATGTCTTTCCCAAGGGCGGCGATTTGTTCCGCCTCTAGCTCAGCGATTAGATTCATCGCGATTCTCCTTTTGCCTGCGGTTGTCCCGCAAAGTTGTGCGCGTCCTCAGAGCTCTTGGTCTTCGTCCGGGTCCCGATATACAGCCCGCCAGAGAATAGGGTCGCCATTTCTAATTGGTACGTCTTTGATTTGCTAAGTGTCGTCGAAGCCACGATCCACAAATACAAAAGACGGACAAAGTCGCCTTTGCCCACCAATGCGCTGCGTTTAGGGTGATTCAATCAGAAGATCAAGGGAAAGTTGCCTGTTTTATTGCGTCAAAAGCATATCCATAAAGGCGATACAAACTACAATATCCGAAAGTTACGGCATTACCCGGCCTGAATCCTTTATTCTTCCTCTTGCTTTTTCTTTTCCCACAAATCTGGACGGCGGTGTTGGGTTAGGGCTTCGGATTGTGCTTTGCGCCACTCTGCGACCTTGGCGTGATTACCAGATGTCAGAACCTCTGGAATTTCGCGGCCCATCCATTGCGCAGGGCGGGTGTATTGGGGGTGTGCCAACAGACCATTTGAATGGCTCTCGTCCACTGTAGATTCGGCATTGCCCAGCACATTTGGCAACAAGCGTACAGTGGCATCAATCATCGCTTGGGCGGCCAATTCGCCCCCTGTCATCACAAAATCCCCAAGTGAAACTTCTTGGATATTGTAATGATCCAGCACTCGTTGGTCGACCCCTTCGAACCGACCACACAGCATGATCAAACCAGGCAGTTTTGACCAGTCCTGTGCCATTTTCTGATCAAACCGTTTCCCACGCGGCGATAGGTGTATCAGGGGACGGTGTGCGCGGGATTGCGCGATCGCGTGGTCAATCGCATTACTCACAACATCCGCACGTAACACCATGCCCGCGCCGCCACCTGCGGGGGTATCATCGACATTTCTGTGTTTGCCATCCCCAAAACGGCGCAAATCAATGGTGTCCAATGCCCATTTGCGATCCTTTAGGGCGCGTCCAGTCAGGCTTTCGCCCAAGACGCCCGGAAAGGCATCGGGGAAGAGGGTGATAATCTGTGCGGTCCACACACCCGCAAGCCGCGGGTTTTGGTCCATCAAATCCCGAGGTTTTAGCGAGGCTGTAATGGATTTGCGTCCATGTGATTTGCTGGGTGGACCACTCATTCCTGCTCCGGGAAAATGCCCAATGGGGGATCGGCCACGATGCGCCCCAGTTTTAAATCGACGGTCGGAACAGCTGCATTTGTAAAGGGCAGCAAAACGGTTGCATTGCTGTTGGGTAGTTTGATTTCCAATAGATCCGATGCGCCGTGGTTATGGACCGATTTCACCTGTCCAAGGGGCGCGCCCCCTGTGTCAAACACCTCTAACCCCTCAAGGTCAGAGTAATAATATTCATCATCGGGCAGATCAGGCAAACGGGACCGGGGAACAAATAGTTTTGTCCCCTTTTTCGCGTCGGCCTCTTCCTTACTGACAATCCCACTCATGCGTGCCGTCAGACCATTTTTGGTCTGTCCTGTGATCACGACATCAAACTCTTGTACGCGATCCTCACTGACCAAGGGGGCCAGATCCGCGATTGCATGGGGGTCTGATGTAAAGCTTTTCAAACGCACCTCACCGCGTACGCCAAATGCGCCTGCAATGGTTCCTACACAGAGAAGGTCATCACTCATTGGTAATCCTTACACACCAGTTTGCGGTCGAAATCTGAGAGTTGCAGTTTAATATCAGGATTGCTGCAAATCCTGTCAATGCTTGGCGAAAGACGGGTGCGTTCGATCATTAGCCCCAGATATGTTCCCAGGGCTAATGTCAAAAGCAACATGAACGTTCGGATCGGTCCAAACATCGCAATCCTTTGCCAAAGACCTGACCCGATGGCGGGTCAGGTTGAGGGGTTTATTCCTCTGCCGCGGCTTCTTCTGCTGCAGGTGCTTCTGCTTCGGCTGCTGCTTCTGCCGCCTCAGCTGCTTTCGCTGCTTTTTCTTCTGCGCGTTCTTGCGCTTTCTTGCCTGGAACAGCTTTTTGTGGGTTGTTACGTGTCTTTGCTTCGATTACGCCCGCCGCCTCTAGGAAACGTGATACACGATCCGTAACCTGTGCGCCTTGGCCCATCCAGTATTGAACGCGCTCTGCGTCCATTTTGACACGTTCTTCGCTGTCTTTTGGAAGAAGTGGGTTGTATGTGCCGAGTTTCTCAACATAGCGGCCATCGCGTGGCATGCGGCTGTCTGCTGCAACGATACGATAGAATGGACGCTTTTTTGAGCCACCACGGGCCAAACGGATTTTCATTGCCATGATATGTTCTCCTTACGAAATGGCGGTCGGGGACATGTCCCCTATGACTGATGTTGTTTGTGATGTTGAATGACTTCCTGAATAATGAAATTCAGAAATTTCTTAGCAAATTCAGAGTCTAAGTTCGCCTGATCTGCAAGCTCTTCGAGGCGCGCAATCTGCTTTGCCTCACGTGTTGGGTCCGAAGGGGGCAGGTCATGTGCGGCCTTAAGCTTCCCTACGGCTTGGGTGTGTTTGAAACGTTCACCCAGTGTATAAACCAAGATCGCATCCAAACGGTCGATGCTTTCACGGTGTTCTTTCAAGACTTCGGCTGCGCGATTTACGGCATCTGACATCTTAGGATTTCCCCCAATTTTGGACGTCGGTATTGCGTCGGTATAACGTCGGTGTCGCGTCGGTGTTTTGGCTCATACCACCACCTCTGCAGGGCTTGGATGCCGAAACAGCATATCCTGACCCATGTGAATATTTTCGTATGTGCGCTCATGAACGGCACCCATACGCTCGGCCAAACGGATGGAACGTGTATTGCCCGGAACGATATTGCTGGTGATTGTTTTGAACCCCAAATCTTCATAGGCCCAGCGGCGCACGCGACAGGCGGCCTCATATGCAAGGCTGCGCCCTTCAAATCCGTCAAACACGACCCAACCCACCTCGGGTTCTGGCCATCCTTCGGGATTCCAAATGCCCGAAATGCCCGCGGTTTCACCCGCTTTGGTTTCGATCACGAAATAGCCATAGCCATGCATCGCCCAATGCCCAACATTCAGCGCAAACCAACGCCACGCATCCCCGCGATTGGGCAGGGCGCCAAACCCAGCTGCGCGATCCTCATCCTGCAAAAACGCGATCACGGGTTCTTGGTCCCGCGCCTCTGGTCCGCGCAGGATTAGGTTCTCTGACAGCAATGTAGGTGCATTGGTGTACATAGATAGGTGACCTATTTCTTTTTCCCGAAACCAGACAAACCTGGGGGCAATCCCATACCGCCGCCCAGACCGGGCAGCTTTGCACCACCCATGCCCATTTGTTTGGCTGCGGCTTCCATGGCTTTGGGGTCCATTTGGCTGGGGTCCATGCCCGCGGGCAGTCCACCACCTTTGCCAAACATGCCCTTCATCGCCTGTTTCAGCATGCTGCCTTTGCCCATTTTTTTCATCATATCGGCCATCTGACGGTGCATTTTTAGCAGTTTGTTTAATTCGCTGACTTCCATCCCTGCACCTGCGGCGATGCGCTTTTTACGGCTGGCTTGCAACAGCTGTGGATTGGCACGTTCTTTTTTGGTCATTGAATTGATCAGCGCGATCTGGTGTTTGAACACCTTGTCATCAATGCCCGCTTGGTCAATCTGTTTGGCCATTTTGCCCATGCCAGGCAACATGCCCATGATCCCTTCCATGCCGCCCATTTTCATCATCTGTTCCAACTGGGTGCGCAGATCATTCATGTTGAATTGGCCCTTTTGAAACCGCTTCATCATGCGTTCGGCTTGTTCAGCCTCAATCGTTTCTTGGGCCTTTTCAACCAAGGAAACGATATCACCCATGCCCAAGATGCGGCCTGCGATCCGATCAGGTTCAAAGGTTTCAAGGGCGTCCATTTTTTCGCCCAAACCCACAAATCGGATGGGTTTGCCCGTAACAGCCCGCATGGATAGGGCCGCACCACCGCGACCATCGCCGTCCATCCGCGTTAGGACAACACCGCTGACACCGATTTTATCATCAAATTCGGTCGCCACATTGACGGCGTCCTGACCGGTCAGCCCATCAACCACCAACAATGTTTCACGTGGGTTTGCCACATCGCGCACGGCAGCGGCCTGTGCGATCAATTCCTGATCAATGTGCAAACGGCCTGCGGTATCCAACATGTACACATCGTACCCACCCAAGGACGCTTGGGTCTTGGCGCGTTTTGCGATGGCAACGGGATCTTCACCCTTAACAATCGGCAGGGTATCCACACCAATCTGTGCGCCCAAAATTTGAAGCTGTTCCATCGCAGCGGGGCGGTTGACGTCCAAGGACGCCATAAGGACACGTTTGCCCTCTTTTTCTTTTAGGCGCTTGGCCAATTTGGCGGTGGTTGTCGTTTTACCAGAGCCCTGCAAACCCACCATCAGGATCGGGGCAGGGGGGTTATCAATCTTTAAAACACCAGGGTCGGTATCGCCTGTTAGAACCTGTACCAATTCGTCATGTACGATTTTAATGACCTGTTGGCCCGGTGTGACCGATTTCGTAACCGCCTGGCCCGTTGCCTTTTCTTGGACGGCTTTCACAAAATCGCGCGCGATTGGCAGCGATACGTCCGCCTCAAGCAGGGCGACACGCACCTCGCGGAGGGCGGTTTTGACATCATCCTCGGATAACGCACCTTGTTTCGTTAGCCGATCAAAGACACCGGATAGGCGTTCAGACAGATTTTCAAACATGTCTTGGCTCCTTTCGTCTTTGGCCAATATAGGTGCGCAATGCCCAATGTAGAACAGCCCCCGTGGGCGAAACTCGCTGACGGGGGGCGATCCTTGGTATGAGCAAGGACCGGAAGGTTTGACGCTTCCGGATGAATTTGAATGCGGCCTAACGAAAACAGGGACGAGAGTCAACCCGCCCCTGGTCCCGTGAGTAGCAAGGCTATGCCTTGTGCGGTACGCTTTCCCCAAAGCGGACCACAAATACCAGCGCAAATAATGATTGCCCATGCGCTGGATTGGATTACCGCGCGATGCGCCAAGCCAATAACCAAGTACCCTGACAAAAGTGACGTTGAGAATCAATTGCAAATATTATAGTCATATGTGTGAAAATGCACATAGATTATGCAATTATGTGGTGATGCCCTGTGGTATGTCTGCGCATAGGTTTAACGAACCTAGATCGAGGATGTTGGACATGGACAATTGGGATGAGGTAAAAACAGCACTTCACGTGGCGCGCATCGGTACCGTAAGTGGTGCGGCAGAGGTACTGGGCGTGCACCATGCGACTGTGATCCGCCATATTGATGCGTTGGAAGAACGGTTGGGCGTGAAACTGTTTCAGCGTCACCCGCGCGGGTATACTGCGACCGAAGCGGGTGAAGATTTATGCCGGGTTGCACAGACCGCGCAGGAGCAGTTCGCACAGTTTGCGTCGCGCGCACGCGGGCAGGGCGACAGTGTGTCGGGTGAATTGGTGGTGACAACCTTGTCGTTGCTGACCCCAAAGCTGAACCCCATGTTTTCCAGTTTTCTGGACGCCTATCCCGATATTAACCTACGCATTTTATCGGATGAACGTGTGTTTAAACTGGAATATGGCGAAGCGCATTTGGCAATCCGTTTGGGCAAGATGCCAGATGAACCAGATAATATTGTAATCCCGCTGGGACGATTTCGAAACGCCATATACGGCAGCCCCGCGTATTTCGCAGCGCATGGAAAACCACAATCGGCCGAGGATTTGGCGCACCACAAGTTTGTGATGCAAATTGGGGATAGCGTGCGTGCGCCCTTTGCACGGTGGCTGCATGGCCTGCCCACACCGCCACGCGAGGTTATGCAGACAACCAGTATGACCGCACATGATCTGGCCATTCAATCAGGTGTTGGTTTGGGATTTGTCAGTCAGGCCCGTGCGGTTGGCCTGGGCCTTGAATTGGCGATGGCGGAGCAACCCGAATGGGGCGATGATATTTGGTTGGTCACACATATGGACCTGCATAAAATGACCAAGGTGCAGGCAATGATCCAACACATCAAAAAGTGGGCGAAAGATAATTGGACCTAAGACGGTTTGTCGATGGACAGGTCTTGGGTCTCTAAAAACGCCTCAAGCGCGTCGATATTCAGTGCATCATACTGACCAAAACTTTGCATCCAAATCGCCGCATCGCGCATCGCATCTGGTTCCAATTTGCACCATTTCACCCGTCCGCGCTTTTCCTGTGAAATCAGCCCTGCCTTGGTCAGGATCATCAAGTGTTTTGATATCGCGGCTAGTGACATGTCAAAGGGGTCCGCCACATCAGTGACCGCCATGTCATCCTCAAGCAACATCATCAAAATATCTCGCCGCGTCGCATCAGCGAGTGCAGAGAAGACAAGATCAATTTTCGCGGTCATGGACATGTGCACGTTTAACCCCAAGGTAGCCACGTCATCTTATGTCATTTGCGACGCGCTGTGCAATGTGGTGCGAGCGATCTTAGAAAAATAATCAACCAAACGGTTGAATATTGTAAATTGCCTTTTCCCCGCAACAATTGCTTGTGAAAGCGGACAGGCGCTTTCATTGGGTATGTAAAAAATGCAATTATTACAGTGTGATATCGCCTAAGCGCATGCGTCAGGTTGTCGGTTGACTCATTGCGCGTGACGCCCTATCACACGCCCAACTGGAAATTTGGAGCACATCTTGGAGCCAGATCGCAATTCTGACCCTCTCAAACACCTTGAAGAGCGGATTGAAGCGGCGAAGCAGGCGCAGGAGGGTGGGCCAAAAACTGAAGAACACTATTCGGCGGCACAAGTTGGTTGGCGGATGGTGACAGAGCTGGTCGCAGGGCTTGGGATCGGTTTTGGCATCGGATACGGGTTGGACATGGCCATTGGCACCGCCCCCTTCATGATGCTGATATTTACATTGCTGGGTTTCATGGCGGGCGTCAAAACGATGATGCGATCCGCCAAAGAGATCCAAGGCGGAACTACGGGCGCATCGGCCGCCCAAGATGACAAAAGGACGTGAGAACGTGGCAAGCGAAGCAAAATCCGAAGGTTTGGTCTTTCACCCAATGGACCAGTTCATTGTAAAGCCATTTTTCGGTGAAGGACCGATTGAGTTTTACACATTCACGAACGTTGCTTTCTGGATGGTTGCGGCAATCGTTGTCGTCATCGCGATCATGGTTCTGGGCACGTCACGTCGCGCGGTTGTGCCATCACGCTCTCAATCTATTGCGGAACTGGCCTACGGTTTTGTTTATAAAATGGTCGAGGATGTGACAGGCAAAGATGCTGTCGGCTTCTTCCCATATATTATGACATTGTTCATGTTCATCGTAACGGCGAACTTCTTGGGTCTGATCCCAACATCCTTCACAACCACATCACACTTTGCGGTGACAGCGATCCTTGCGCTTTCAGTCTTCCTAACCGTGACAATCGTTGGTTTTGTGAAAAACGGCGCGGGCTTCTTGGGTCTGTTCTGGGTGTCATCTGCACCCCTACCACTGCGCCCGATCCTAGCTGTTATCGAACTTATCTCATATTTCGTACGTCCAGTTAGCCACTCAATTCGTTTGGCGGGCAACGTTATGGCGGGTCACGCGGTTATCAAAGTGTTCGCAGGCTTTGCTGCGATTGCAACAATCGCACCCGTATCAGTCGTCGCAATCGTTGCGATGTACGGACTAGAAATTCTCGTGGCCTTCATTCAGGCATACGTGTTTACCATTCTAACCTGTGTGTACTTAAAGGATGCATTGCACCCATCGCACTAAGGTTTGAACACCCTTTATCTTATAACTTCCAATCGTAAGGAGAACTCATCATGGAAGGTCAATTGGCACACATCGGCGCAGGTCTAGCGGCAATCGGTTCAGGCGCAGCAGCCATCGGTGTTGGTAACGTTGCAGGCAACTA
>JAKMGV010000044.1 GCA_022424725.1 Paracoccaceae bacterium | reverse complement strand
CTAAAACACGCACGGTGCGGCCACCGACAACCTTGGTTTGATCGGGGGCAAAAATGCTGGATTCTGGTGTATGGTTAAAGTCGATTGAAACCTTGGGTTCCGGGTCATAGGCCAAGACGTGCCCGATGTGACCCGCCGCCGCTTCGCGTACAATTTCGTTGATGTCTTCGACAGTGACATCTTTGCTGGCTTCAAATGTCAAATCCACGGCAGAGACATTTGGCGTTGGCACGCGCATCGAGGTGCCGTCCAGTTTTCCAGAAAGCTCTGGCAATACTTCCCCCAATGCCTTGGCCGCGCCTGTGGATGTTGGGATCATCGCCATTGCCGCGGCGCGCGCGCGGTACAAATCCTTGTGGCGTCGATCCAGCGTTGGTTGATCGCCTGTATAGCTGTGGATTGTTGTCATGATGCCGCGTTCAATGCCGACCGCGTCATTTAGCACCTTGGCCAATGGTGCCAAGCAGTTCGTTGTGCACGATCCGTTGGACACCATCGTGTCGCCAGAAATCAGATCACGGTGGTTTACACCATAGACGATGGTTTTCTGCACGTTTTTCGCCGGCGCCGAGATCAGGACAGATTTCGCGCCCTGACGAATATGCACATCCGCTTTGTTTCCGTCATTGAATTTGCCAGTGCATTCCAGAACAACGTCACAACCAGACCAATCCAATTCCTCGGGATCATAGGTTGAAAATACCTGCATCGGGCCGCGGCCCAGATCCAGTGTGTCATCCTTAACAACAACATTGCCGTTAAAGCGGCCATGGACGCTGTCGTATTTTAGCAGGTGCGCGTTGGTTTCAATGGGGCCTGTTGCGTTGATTTTTACAACCTGAACATCGTTGCGTGCGCTTTCGGCGATATGCGCCAGTGTACACCGTCCGATCCGTCCAAATCCATTGATTCCAACTGTGACTGTCATTGTCTGTCTCCTGCTTTGGCTTGGATCAGGGATTAGAACACTTTGAACCCAGGATAAATGAAAAATCGTATTTTTGTCAGGATGTTAGCGATAAAATACGATGTTAGCGTTAACGTTTTCGCAAACATTCAAAGGCGCAAATGAAAAACCCCGCCACTGGCGGGGTTCTGAGTCGTTTGTATGATTAGGTTTACAGCAGGTCGTTTGCCATTTTGACAATCGCCTCAGTCGTGATGCCAAATTTTTCAAACAGAACCTCTGCTGGGGCAGATGCGCCGAAACGGTCCATTCCGATGAACCCTGTTTTCGGTTCGCGTCCGCGTTCCCCCAAGAGCCAGCGATCCCAACCCTGACGTACGCCTGCCTCGATGCCGATGCGCACGATGTTCCCTGCGGGCAGGACCTTGCGGCGATAGGCTTCATCCTGTTCCGCAAACAGTTCCATGCAGGGCATTGAAACGACGCGTGTGCCAATCCCTTGGGCCTGCAATGCCTCGCGCGCTTTTAGGGCGATGGACACTTCTGATCCTGTTGCGATTAGGATGACCTGACGCTTGCCTTCTGAATCGGCCAAAACATAGGCCCCCTTAGCGCTTAGGTTTGCGTTTTTATGCTCGGTCCGCACCGTTGGCAAACCTTGACGTGTTAGGGACAGAACAGAGGGCGTTTCCTTGGCCGTTAGGGCCAATTCCCATGCTTCTGCTGTTTCAACCGTATCTGCCGGGCGGAACACATAGGTGTTTGGTGTCGCGCGGCTGATGGCCAAATGTTCAACGGGTTGGTGTGTTGGGCCATCTTCGCCCAGACCGATGCTGTCATGCGTCATAACAAAGACGGTTGGCATTTTCATCAAGGCCGCCAAACGCATCGCAGGACGCGCATAATCGGTAAAGCACATAAAGGTGCCGCCGTATGGGCGGATCCCGCCATGCAGCGCCATGCCGTTCATGGCCGCGGCCATACCATGTTCACGGATACCCCAGTGGATATAACGACCCCCACGGTTATCTGTGTCAAAGACACCCATATCCTTGGATTTTGTGTTGTTTGACCCAGACAGGTCCGCAGATCCGCCAACGGTTTCTTGCATCACTGGGTTGATGACATTCAATGCTAATTCGCTTGATTTACGTGTCGCGTGCTTGGGTGCCTCTTCCGAGGTTTGTTTTTTAAACGCACGCACAACCGCGGCCAAACGTTTAGGCGCGTCCAAGGCAAAGGCGCGGTTGAATTCATTTTGTTTGTTGTTTGAGATTGAGGCAAAGCGCTCTTCCCACTCGGCACGGTCTGCCGCGCCACGTGATCCGATGATTTCCCAGTCTTTCTTGATGTTCGCTGGAATTTCAAAGGCATCCGCTGTCCATCCATAGGCGGCCTTGGTATCTGCGATCAGTTGCGCATCCGTTAGTGCGCCGTGGCCCTTGGATGTGTCCTGTGCTGATGAGCCAAGTGCGATATGTGTTTTACACGAAATCATAGATGGTTTTTTGGATTTCTTTGCCGCCGTTAGGGCCGCGTCAATCGCCGCAGGATCATGACCATCAATTTCCTGTACGTGCCAGCCTGACGCCTTAAAACGCATGACCTGATCGGTGCGGTCGGCCAAATCAACGGTGCCGTCGATGGTGATGTTGTTGTTGTCCCAAAGAACGATCAATTTTGACAATTCGTGACGACCGGCAAGGCCAATCGCCTCTTGGCTGACGCCTTCCATCAAACACCCGTCGCCTGCGATGACATAGGTGTGGTGATCCACAACTTTTTTGCCAAAACGGGCGCGCAGGATTTCTTCGGCCATGGCAAAGCCAACGGCATTTGAAATACCCTGACCCAGTGGGCCTGTTGTTGTTTCAATCGCGTCGGATAGGAAGTTTTCAGGGTGACCCGCGGTTTTCGCACCCAACTGGCGGAAATTCTTGATCTCTCCAATTGGGAAATCTTCGTAGCCGCACAGGTGCAATAGGGAATAGATCAACATAGATCCATGTCCCGCAGATAGGATAAAGCGATCACGATCAGGCCATGTTGGGTTTTTCGCGTCAAACTTCATGTGTTTTTCAAACAACACGGTTGCCACATCTGCCATTCCCATTGGCATCCCAGAGTGTCCAGAGTTTGCAGCGGCAATTGCATCCAGTGTTAATGTGCGGATGGCGGCTGCCTTATTCCAATGATCGGGGTTTGCAGTGCGCAGGGCTTGAATATCCATCAAAGCGGCCTTTTCAGTAGGGTTGATTTGTTCACGCGCTCAATACCACGCTGTGCTACGAAATCAAGCCAACTGCCACTTTTATCGCGCTATGATTTGCCTTGGCGCAATTTGCCGCAATTTTGGGGCAGGGTGGTTATGGCCCACACCCAATGTGCGGGCCATTTTGTTTATTGATTTTCTAACACTTTGCGCGCTGCGCGGAAACATTCCAAACCTTGGGGAACGCCGCAATAAATTGCGATGACGTGGATGATTGCGCGAATTTCCTCGGGTGTTACGCCATTGTTAATGGCCCCCTGACAATGCAATTCCCATTCATGCATTTTGCCTAATGCGCCAATCAAGGATAGGTTCATCATCGACCGTGTTTTTGCGTCAATAACATCATCGCCCCAGCCAAATCCCCAACACCATGCTGTCATCGCTTCTTGGAAGGGGCGGGTGAAATCATCAGCGGCGTCCAGACTTTTTTGCACATATTCCGCCCCAAGGGTGGATTTGCGTTGTTCAAGTCCCTTAAGAAATAGATCTTCGTCAAAAACGCTCATGTTATTTTCCAATCTTTATCGCGATGTTTTTCGTTTGAACGTAGTTCCACAGCGCCTCGCGCCCTTTTTCACGTCCGTATCCTGATTTGCCATAACCGCCAAAGGGGGTTTCCACGCCGCCTGCGTACCATTCGTTCACAAACACCTGACCTGCGCGCAGTTTTTGCGCCGCGCGATTGGCGCGATCCAGATCGGCGGTAAAGACGCCTGACACCAGACCATAATCGGTGCTGTTTGCAATCTCAATCGCCTCATCATCCTGCGTGAATTTCATGACCGATAGGACAGGGCCAAACACCTCGTCCCGCGCGATGGTCATATCGGGGGTGACGTCCATCACTGTTGGGTTCAAAAAGGCCCCCGCATTGTTTGGCGCACTGCCACCCGTGGCCAAGGTTGCGCCTTGATCTTGGGCCTGTTTCACCATGTTCAATGCGCGGTCGCGTTGGCCGTGGCTGACCATGGATCCCATGCCTTGGGCCATGTCCTTTAACGTTTCACCCGGGGCCACGCTCAGATCGCCTGCAACCTTGACCGCGCGTTCGATCAATTCGGCATGGCGGCTTTCGTGCACGATCACGCGGCTCATCGCGGAACAGACCTGACCTGCGTTGAAATAGATGCCCCACCGCAGATCGGTTTCAAAGGCCTCTAAATCTGCATCACTGTGAACGATGGCGGCCGATTTGCCGCCCAATTCCAAAACACACGGCACAACGTTTTTCGCCGCAGCCGTGGCGATGGCGATGCCCGTTGGCACTGATCCGGTAAAGACGATTTGATTAACCATTGGATGCCCGCTTAGGGCGGCACCCGCATCCGCACCCAATCCGCACAGGATGTTCACTGTTCCCTTGGGAAAACCAACGTGTTCTGCTGCCTCGGCAAAGATGTAGTTGGTCAGCGGGGTCATTTCGGGTGTTTTGATGACCACCGCGTTCCCAGTTGCCAGCGCCGCAGAGAGCGACCGCGCGGTCATTTCAAGTGGATAGTTCCACGGGATGATCTGGGCCGACACACCAAAGGGTTCGTAATGAGTAAAATCAAAATACCCTGATCCCAGCGGGATGGAACGCCCCTCGACCGTGCTGGCCTGATTGCCGTAATATTCAAAATAAAGCGCCGCGCCATCAATTTCGATTTCGGATTCCCAAATTGGCTTGCCCTGTTCGCGCGACAGCAGATAGGCCAAGCGTTCGCGGTGTTCTGTTAAAAACCGTCCCATCGCCTGAACCAAACGTCCCCGTTCGATCGGGCGCATATCTGTTAGGACACCTGACAAATGTACGCGCCGCGCGGCCATAACGGCGCGGTCAACGTCACCTGCATCAGCCAAGGCATGTTGTGCAATCACGTTCCCAGTTGCAGGGTCCGTTACATCAATGCGGCCTGCGCCCCCATCGACCCAAGCCCCATCAATATAATTTTGCCAATATGGTTTAATTTCAAACATCAACGGCCTCTTTCATCCAGCGTTGTAGGGTTAGGATTGAGTGTTCGGAGTTCACACCACATTTGGGATCAACCACCAAGGGACCCGGTACATAGCCGCGTGATTTCAAACCGCGCTGGACGCTTTCGACCAAACCGATATCCTCGGCCACAGTGGTTTCACGATCTTGGATCGCCATCTGGCGCACGATGTCATTTTCTGCGCCGCCAACGGAATACCAACCCCGCCAAACCACAACGTGATCCGCGTCCATTGCACGCCAATGATAGGTGTTCAGTAAGTTGCCTGGATAGACCTGAAAGCTAAACATCGGCCATAGGAACCAACTGGAATATTCGTCATTTTTATCAAAGCCTGAATTGATGTCATAGGTCATCGCATCCATGCTGTTGCATTCGGTTGTGTGACGCAGGCAATAGCCCTGTGGTTGGATGTCATAGGTTTCAGGGCGCACAACACCTGTTGAAAACGTTGGGTGGTTTAGGGTGCAGTGATAGCATTCAGAATAGTTTTCAACCGATACTTTCCAGTTGCAGTTTTCTGGAATTTCCACCCACTCCAACGGGGCCAGTGTGTCCCAATGGGGAATATAGCTTTCTAATTCTGTGCGCACATTTGGAAACCACTCATCCATGGGTTTTGCATCATTGTCCAAATTCACAAAGATAAAGCCCAAGAATACCTCGGTGCGCACAGATGTCAGGCAGATTGAGGATTTATCAAACCCCTCGACCGCCTTGATATTCGGACCTGCGCGCAATTCACCCGTCAATTCATAGGTCCATGCATGATAGGGGCAGACCACAACGCGGGTTTGTCCCTGACCGCTGACCAATTGGTGGGCGCGGTGTTGGCAGACGTTATAAAAGGTGCGGATTTCACCATCGCGTCCCTTGATGCAAAACAGGCTTTCACCCGCCATTTCAAAAGTGAAATAATCACCCGTTTCCTGTAGTTGACTGGCATGACCTGCAAATTGCCATGTGCGCGCCAATACTCCGTTGGTTTCAAGTTTGAAGACTTCTGGATCGGTATAGTATTGGGCTGCAAGCGATAGCGTTGGGGTGGATGTCATGAAGGATCCTTCTCATAAAAACCATGATCGGTTCTGCGTTGATGAAAGGTTTCGACTCGGTCGACTATTTCGCCCGTTGCTACAGAAATCACAAAACTAAGCAAAGTTTCAAGCACCGCAAGCGTGCCGACAGAGGATGGGAAAAATTGGGGTGTCTCAACCGACACAATAAACCCATGCTGTGCGGCACGGATGATGGGGCTTGCGGGGCTGTCGGATAGGGCGATCACGGTCATCCCTTGGGAAATGGCCATGTTGACGGCCTCGACCACCTCGCGGCGATAGGGGCGCATGGTCATGGCAATCAAAACATCGCGTTCATCTGCCCATGCCATATCATCAACTGCGGTTGATCCTGCCTTGGGGATTGCATGAAACCCAACCATCCCTGTCGTGGCAAGATAGGTAAAATTCTGTGCATTCGTATGATTGACGCCCACACCCATGGTATAGACGTTTCGCGAATTCCAAATCGCTTTTGCTGCGGCCTCAAGTTGATCAACGCTCAGGTTTGCAAAACTGTCCTGTACGTTCTTAAGTGCAGCGCCAACCATATCGGCATATAGCCCGCCCAAATCGCCCGATTTTGCAATCTCTTGCAACCAACGCGCACGATCCCCCAAATCAACGGTGCCTGCACGGATTGCATCGCGGAAGGGCGCGCGAAAATCCTCGTACCCTTCAAAGCCTGCCTGACGGGCCATGCGTACAACGGTATTGGGTTTCACATTCGCGGCCTCGGCAATTTCGCGCACGGTTGACACGCCCACATCCTGCGGGTTGTCCAACACATACCGCGCGGCCTTTTGCGCCTCTGGCGTTAACTCGTCCCATTCGGCCGTAAGCCGCGCAAGAACGGCCTCGGTTGAGTCGATTTCTAAAATTGGTACAGATGTATCATTCATAATTGACTATGGTACATTTGTGCGAATATGATGTCTAGCGAATTCGGCGAAATCAGATCAGGAATCATATCCATGTCACAAAAAGAATTTCCGACGCACGCTCGTGTTGTCATCGTGGGTGGGGGCGTTATGGGTGTCGGCCTTGCCTATCACCTTGGCAAAGAAGGGTGGGGCGAAGACACCGTTTTGTTGGAAAAGGCAGAGTTAACATCGGGATCGACTTGGCACGCTGCAGGGCAAATCACGCATTCTACCTCAAGCTTTAGTCTTGGGAAATGTGTGGATTACAACATTGATCTATATTCTGGGGCCTTGGAAACAGAAACCGGTCAGCCCGTGACATGGCACGGCTGTGGGTCCTTCCGCTTGGCCTATACCGAAGATGAGATGGATTGGTTGCGTCACACTTTGTCCGTAGGGCGCACATTGGGATTTAATATCGAATTAGTTGGACCAGAGCGGATTGCCGAACTGCATCCCTATTATAACCTAGAGGGTGTCATTGGCGCGCTGCACACACCAGATGACGGGCACGTTGATCCCACGAACGTAACAATGGCAATGGCCACAGGGGCGCGTCAGTTGGGTGTGCGCATTTTCCGCCACACACGAGCCACCAACATCACGCAGTTGGAAAGCGGTGAATGGTTGGTTGAATCGGAAAAGGGATCAATCGCCTGTGAACATGTGGTGAATGCTGGCGGCACATACGCGCGCCAAATGGGCGAATGG
Source organism: Paracoccaceae bacterium (assembly GCA_022424725.1). Lineage (GTDB taxonomy): Bacteria > Pseudomonadota > Alphaproteobacteria > Rhodobacterales > Rhodobacteraceae > HIMB11. The sequence goes on along the minus strand of JAKMGV010000044.1, from coordinate 4,169 downwards.
TCGGGTTTGCAACTGCCCATGACATCCATGACCCACCACTATTTCGTCACCGACAATGTGCCTGAGTTCCAAGATCTGGAAACCGAACTGCCCGTTATTCGCGATGACCGCAAAGTATCTGGCTACATCCGTATGGAACAAAAACGCGGTTTGATCGGGATTTACGAGAAAGAGAATTCAAATTCTGTCTGGCATGATGAATGCCCGTGGGACTACGAAAACTGGTTGTTTGACGCGGACTATGATCGTGTCATGCCATACCTAGAAGAGTCGTTGAACCGCATGCCGATATTTGCGGAATTGGGTATTCAACGCGAAGTGCATGGCGCAATTTCGCATCCACCTGATGGTAATCCATTAGTCGGTCCGGCACCCGGTGTGCAGAACTATTGGTGCTGCTGTGGCACGCAAATTGGGATCGGCTGGGGTCCTGGTTTGACGCGTGAATTGGCGCGTTGGATGGTGCATGGTGCAGCAGATATTTCAATGCGCGACTATGATCCACGTCGCTTTGGCGAATACGCAACCAAGGATTGGCAAGTCACGAAGGCGCATGAAGACTACTGTTTGCGCCACGAAATTCCGTTTCCCCATTTCAACCGTTTGGCGGGACGTCCCATTAAACCATCACCCCTCTATGATCGCCTAAAAGAAAAGGGTGCGGTTTATGAAGAGGTCTATGGCCACGAACGCCCCAGATGGTTTGCGAAAAACGGTGTTGAGCAACGCGATTACTATAGCTTCAAACGCAACGAGGTGCATGACGTCGTGGGCGCAGAATGCCGCGCAGTACGCGAAAGCGTTGGGATCATGGATATCTCGGCCTTTACCAAGGTCGAAGTGTCGGGCGCGGGTGCCGAGGATTTGTTGAACCGCTTGGTTGCCAACAAACTGCCCAAAAAGGTGGGGGGTATTGCGCTAACCCACATGCTGAACCGCGCTGGACGGATTGAGTTGGAAACGACGGTCGTGAAACTGGATGAGGGACGCTATTACCTTGTCTGCGCTGCCTTCTTTGAACAACGTTTGGTGGATCATCTAAACCATAATCGGGATGGTGAAGAGGTCTCTGTCAAAATCCTATCAACCGATTGGTCCGCACTTGCGATCAATGGACCACAGGCACGTGCCGTTATGGCCGCCTGCACGGATGCGGATTTGTCAAACGCGGCTTTCCCATGGTTGAAAGCGAAAGAGATCGAGGTTGCAGGCGTGAAATTATGGGCCTTCCGCATGTCCTATGCGGGTGAACTGGGCTGGGAGTTGCACATTCCACGCGATGGCGCATTGGCCGTTTATGATGCCCTCTGGGCCGTAGGTGAGGCACATGGCATTCAGGATTACGGCAGCTTTGCCATGAATTCCCTGCGCATGGAAAAGGCGTTCAAAGGGGCAGGGGAGCTGACAAACGAAGTGACCCTGGCCGAGGCGGATGTGTTGCGTTTTGCACGCAATGAAAACGACTACATTGGTAAGGATAAAACCCTAAACACCGATTACATGCGCTGGGTCTGTGCCTATCTGGAAATCGAACCCGACGGGATCGAAGATGGCCATGGCGGTGAACCTATCATGGTGGATGGCAAGGTGATGGGGTCAACGGCCTCGGTCGCCTATGGGCATACGGTTGGTAAAATCTTGGCCTTTGCCTATGTCCGTCCAGAAATAAATGTTGCGGGCAAAGAGGTCAGCGTTCTGATCGCGGGTGAACCACGTGCGGCCCGTATTCTGGGCGATGCTGCCTATGATCCGACCAGCGCCTTGCCACGCACCGATATCGCGGCCGAATAAGGGGGCGGGTATGAAGATCACATCACTCAAACTTTGGACTGTCCCACTGACCAGTCATGAGGCCTATTACATGGCCGATGGCAAAACCTGCGAGACAGTGATATCCGTTGTTGTCGCGCTGGAAACTGATGCAGGGATCACGGGGTGGGGCGAGGTTTGTCCAATTCCCCACTACCTTCCTGCCTATGCTGGTGGTGTTGCCCCTGCAATGGAGGAGTTGTGGCCCGTTTTATGCGGCGCTGATCCCGTAGGACCCGAGGCAGTGATGGCCAAGGCCAATGGATGGTTGATTGGGCATGAATATGCAAAATCCGCTTTGGACATCGCCCTGTGGGATATCATGGGTAAGGTTGCGAATATGCCGCTTTACACCCTACTGGGTGGGCGGCGTCAGGCGGACATGCCGCTTTATCATTCGATCACCTGCATCGCACCTGACGAAATGGTTAAAATCGCCCGCGATGCACAGGCCAATGGCATGACCCAATTCCAAGTCAAACTGGGCGCAGATGATAATTGGGAAGCCGATGTTGCCCGTCTGCGCATGGTACGTGAGGCGGTGGGATCAGGCCCATTGGTTTATGGCGATTGGAACTGTGGGGCCACGTCGCTGGATGCGATCCGCGTGGGCCGTGCGGTTCAAGATTTGGACATCATGTTGGAGCAACCCTGCGCCACGATGGAAGACTGCAAACGGGTCAAGGATGCGACGCATCTGCCGATGAAAATGGACGAAAACGCCCATGATACCTCCAGTATGCTAAAGGCGCGTCAATTGGGTGTGATGGATGCGGTTGCGATTAAATTGTCGAAATTCGGAGGGCTTTCTGCCTCTCGTGCTGCGCGCGATCTGTGTCTGCATCTGGGCGCGCGTATGTGTATCGAAGATACATGGGGGTCGGACATCACCACAGCAGCACTTAGCCATTTGGGCGCATCAACGGACCCTAAACGGGTCATGAATGTCTGTGATTTGTCAGGCTATGTCGCACCCCATGTTGCCCCCGACGGGCCAAAACGTAAAAATGGCCGCCTTGCCCCTCCCGAAGGCGCGGGATTGGGCATTACCCCTGATTTGGACGTGCTTGGCGCCCCCGCATTGGAATTGGAGTAATCACGATGGATCGTATTTCAACACAATCTGAATGGCAGCAGCGCGCGCGCGCGGTCCTGCCCGCGGGTGGCTTTGGCAATTTTGATGCGGGCATGATCGTGGATCGGGGTGTCGGGTCGCGGATTTGGGACATGGACGGCAACGAATACGTTGACTATCTGATTGGCAGTGGTCCGATGTTGCTGGGGCATGGGCATCCAGAGGTTATGGAAGCCGTTCTTGAGCAATTGCCCAAGGGACAGACGTTTTTTGCCAATAATACCCTTGGGATTGAATTGGCCGAGGTGATTTGTGATGCGGTGCCCTGCGCCGAACAATTGCGCTATGTCTCAACAGGGGGAGAGGCGGATATGTACGCCATCCGCCTTGCGCGTGCCTATACGGGACGCGAAAAAATTGTGAAATTCGAAGGCGGTTATCACGGCATGTCTGCCGAAGCGCAGATGAGCCTTGCGCCAAGTAAACGTGTGAATTTCCCCCAAGCCGTGCCCGACAGCGCGGGTATCCCAGCCGATGTTGGGGAAAATGTTTTGGTCGCACCCTTTAACGATCCTGTTTATATCCAATCACTGCTGTCGGAATTTGGCAATGATGTTGCAGCGATCATTGTGGAACCGTTGCAACGCATTATTCCTCCTGCGCCAGGGTTCCTTGAGTTGTTGCGTCAGGAATGTGATCGCTATGGCATTGTATTGATCTTTGATGAGGTCGTTACGGGGTTCCGCTTTGCCTATGGCGGGGCGCAGGAATACTATGGCGTGACCCCCGATGTCACGACACTGGGCAAGGTGATTGGCGGTGGTTTCCCGTTGGCCGCGATTGTGGGCAGCAAGGATATCATGGCGCATTTTGACAAATCCGATGTTGGCGCGGACAAATGGTTGATGCAGCTTGGAACGCTATCGGGTAACCCCATTGCTGCAGCCGCAGGTTTGAAAAGTTTGGAAATCCTGAACCGAGAGGGTGCCTATGATCACCTATTGGGATTGGGCAATCGTGTCAGTCGGATGATCAGTGATGCATTAGGTAAAACGGGTGTGCCGTTCCATATTGTTGGGCATCCAACCTTGTTCGAGGTTGTGTTCCACGAGGTTCAACCACTGGATTATCGCATGGTTCAAAACGGGGATGCGCAGTCGGCCAAAGCATGGAATGACACATTGCGCGCCAATGGCATCTTTAAATCACCGGGTAAAACCTATCCAAGTTTGATCCTAAGTGAAGAGGATTTGGCCATCACCCAAGCCGCGATTGACAAAGCGGC
>JAKMGV010000146.1 GCA_022424725.1 Paracoccaceae bacterium | reverse complement strand
CGTTGGGCGCAAATGGGGTTGTTTGAGACCTACCGCATCGCGGGGGGTGAGGCGGGCATGGCCCATTTCATCGCGCAATTCGGCCCCTGTTTAGGATGGCCATGGACCAAACTGATGGATGTGCCCGAACTAACAGATGATTTGGTGCAGTTAATCGCCGATCAATCAGATGAACAATCAGGTGCGCATAGCATTCGTGAATTGGAACGCATCCGCGACAATAACCTGATTTCCATGATGCGTGCCCTGAAACAACAGGGGCAGGCCGCAGGTGCATTGATCCAGGCGCATGAAGCAAACATGCAAACCGTACCCGCACAGGCCCCAACAATGGAAACCGTGCGCCGTGTCGTGCCCGTGGATTGGACCGATTATAACGGTCACATGAATGAGGGCCGCTATGGTCAGGTGTTCAGCGATGCCGCCGATGGGTTCATGTTGGCCATAGGTGCAGATCAGAATTACGTGGCAGGCGGGCACAGTTTCTTTACCGTGGAAACAACCATCAAATACCTGCTGGAAACACATGCGGGCGAGGATATTGTTGTTGATACGCGCGTGCTGCTTGCCGATGGGAAAAAGGTGAAATTGGCTCATGACATGCGCCGCGCATCCGATGGCACAGCCCTTGCCAATTGTGAACAATTCCTGCTGCACGTGTCGCTGGAAACACGCAAATCCTGTCCCCCCGTTGGGGCCGTGGCAGAGGCGCTTTCAACCCTTTCAACAGGAGCATAATCACATGCACTTTGGACTGACTGATGAACAACAGATGATCGTGGATACGGTGCGCAGTTTCGTTGAAAACGAAATCTATCCACACGAAGATCTGGTCGAACGCACAGGCGAGGTGCCCGCGGAAATCGCCCAAGACATCAAACAAAAAACCATTGATCTTGGGTTTTACGCCTGTAATTTCCCTGATTCCGTGGGCTGCGCGGGGCTTAGCCATTTGGAATTCGCGCTGGTTGAACGAGAATTGGGCCGTGGGTCCATGGCGCTTAATCATTTTTTCGGGCGCCCCCAAAATATCTTGATGGCCTGCGAAGGGGAACAGGTGGACCGGTATCTGATGCCTGCCGTGCGTGGGGAACGTATGGACGCGCTTGCCATGACGGAACCGGGCGCTGGATCGGATGTCAGGGGCATGAAATGTTTTGCGCGTCGTGATGGTGGTGATTGGGTCGTGAACGGAACCAAACACTTTATCAGTGGCGCAGAACACGCTGATTTTATTATCTGTTTCATCGCCACAGGCGAAGATCAAACACCCAAGGGTCCCAAAAAACGCATCACCGCATTTTTGGTGGATCGCGGCACGCCTGGGTTTACCATCCGTGATGGATATAAATCCGTATCGCACCGTGGATACAAAAACATGGTGCTGGAATTTGACGATTGCCGCCTGCCAGATGCCCAAGTTTTGGGCGAGGTTGACGGCGGGTTTGAGGTGATGAACACATGGCTTTACGCCACACGCATCACCGTTGCAGCCATGTCCGTTGGACGCGCACGTCGATGTTTTGATTATGCACTGAATTATGCAGCGGAACGGGAACAATTTGGTCAACCCATCGGCAAATTCCAGGGGGTCAGTTTTCAGATCGCCGATATGATCACCGAAATTGATGCGGCAGATCACCTGACGCTGGCCTCTGCATGGCGGTTAGATGAAAACCTGCCTGCAAACCGTGAAATCGCCTCCGCAAAACTCTATGCCACAGAAATGTTGGCACGTATTACGGATCAAACCTTGCAGATTTTTGGGGGTATGGGGTTGATGGATGATTTCCCAATCGAACGGTTCTGGCGCGATGCGCGGGTAGAACGAATTTGGGATGGTACATCGGAAATCCAACGCCACATCATCAGCCGCGATTTGCTGCGTCCACTGGGGGCCTAATTATATGGCAGGGCTTGGCCGTCTCTTCCGCCCTAAATCCGTAGCCGTGATTGGGGGCGGATATTGGGCACGTTCAATCATCGAACAATGCCGCAAAATCGGCTTTCAAGGCGCGATTTATCCCATCCACCCAATGGCCACGGATGTGGACGGCATTCCCGTTTATCGCACATTGGTTGATTTGCCCGAAACCCCAGATGCGGCGTTTATTTGTGTTAACCGCAATGCGACGATTGATGTGGTGCGTGAATTGTCACAGATGCGGGCAGGTGGTGCCGTGTGCTTTGCCTCTGGCTTTTTGGAAAGTCAGGCAGAAACCCAAGATGGCGCATCGCTTCAGGCGGAATTGGTCTCTACGGCGGGGGATATGCCAATTGTGGGGCCCAATTGCTATGGTTTTGTCAATTACTTGGATCAGGCCTGTTTATGGCCCGATCAACATGGCGGCATCCCTGTGGATAGTGGCGTGGCAATCATCACGCAAAGTTCCAATATAGCCATTAACCTAAGCATGCATACACGTGCCTTGCCGATTGCCTATTTGATGACGGCGGGCAATCAGGCCAAGGTCAGCATGGCGGATTTGGCACGCTTTGTTTTGGCCGATCCACGTGTCACAGCACTTGGCCTGCATATCGAAGGATTGGGTGATCCAAACGAATTCCTGCAATTGGCCCAAGAGGCCCACGCCATGGGCAAGGGCATTGTGGTGATCAAGGTGGGTGCATCGGATCAGGCGCAGGCCGCCACGATTTCACACACAGCCTCTCTCGCCGGCAGTGCGGCAGGGGCCAGCGCCATTTTTGAACGTCTTGGCATTGCGCAGGTTCAGGATTTAACCACCTTTATGGATGCGCTGATGTTGTTGCATCATGTGGGGCCATTGCATGGTGACAGGGTCGCAACCATTTCCTGTTCAGGCGGCGAAGCCAGCCTAATGGCCGATTTGGGTCAAGCGGTTGGGGTGGTATTCCCCAATCTCCTCCCAAATCAGCGGGACGCACTGCGCGCCGCCTTGGGGGATAAAGTGGCCTTGGCGAACCCATTGGATTATCACACCTATATCTGGGGTGATGGGGCAGCGATGGGGCGATGCTACGCTGCGATGATGCTGGGGGCGCAGGATGCAACAATTTTGGTTGTAGATTTCCCGCGCGCGGATCGCTGTTCCCAATCTGCATGGGATTGCGTGATCGAAGGGGTTGAATACGCCCATGCGCAAAGTGATCGTGTGCTGATCCTGGCGGCAAGCCTTGCGGAAAATATGCCTGAACATGTGGCCGAACGCTTGGGTCGCCTTGGGGTTCCCTGTCTAAACGGGTTGCGCGAAAGCCTAGAGGCGGTGAAGGCCGCCGCCTCGGTTGGGCAGGGCATCCAAAATGATCAGCCCCTCTGGATTGCCACCCAAAGCGACACTAGCGTGACCCTAAGCGAGGCAGAGGCGAAAGCGGCCCTGGCGTACTCTGGCTTAACGGTGCCTACGGCGCGGGTTGTGAGCTTGGATGAAATCGACAATCAGGGCGATTTTCCATTTCCTGCCGTGCTAAAGGCCCAAGGGGTGGCGCATAAATCGGATGAAGGCGGTGTAGTGCTTAACCTAACATCGCTTGATGCGGTGAAATCTGCGGCTCAAAACATGGGCCGTGACAGTTTCCTGATGGAACAAATGATCACGGGTGCGGTGTGTGAAATTCTAATTGGTGTTGTCGCTGACCCTGCGCATGGTTTTGTTCTGACACTGGCGGCGGGCGGTGTGATGACCGAAATCCTAAAGGACAGCACACCCTTGGTTCTGCCTGTAACGCCACAAGATGTCACACAGGCATTCCAACGGTTGAAAATCGCGCCCATCCTAAATGGGTATCGAGGCCAACCTGCGGTGGATATGACTACATTGGTGGATGCGGTAATGTCCGTTCAAACCTATGTTCAGCAAAACATGAATGATGTGTTAGAAGTTGAAATTAACCCCATAATCGCAACACCAACCACCGCAATCGCGGTTGATGCACTGATTAGGAGAGCGACATGAGCGACAGCCCCATTAAAACCGAACGCCGCGGTCACGTATTAGAGGTGACATTGGATCGCCCCAAGGCGAACGCCATTGATCTGGCCACAAGCCGCATCATGGGGGATGTGTTTCGCGATTTTCGGGATGATCCTGATTTACGTGTTGCGATCCTGACGGGGGGTGGTGAAAAATTCTTTTGCCCCGGTTGGGATTTAAAGGCTGCGGCCGAAGGTGACGCCGTAGATGGGGATTATGGCGTGGGTGGTTTTGGCGGATTGCAGGAACTGCGCGGCATGAACAAACCCGTGATTGCCGCCGTAAATGGGATTGCCTGTGGCGGTGGGTTGGAATTGGCCCTGTCGGCAGATATCATTTTATCCGCAGATCATGCGACATTTGCCCTGCCGGAAATTCGTTCGGGGACGGTTGCGGATGCGGCCTCAGTGAAATTGCCAAAGCGCATTCCCTATCACATCGCGATGGAGCTTTTGTTAACAGGGCGCTGGTTTGATGCAGAAGAGGCCAAGGGATGGGGTATTATCAACCACATCTATCCTGCCGCTGATCTAATGGCAGAGGCGCGCAAATTGGCCGAGCTTTTGGCCTCGGGTCCGCCCTTGGTTTATGCTGCGATCAAGGAAATCGTGCGTGAAGCTGAAGACATGAAGTTCCAAGATGCGATGAATAAAATCACCAATTCGCAGTTTGAAACTGTGGAAAAACTTTACACGTCTGAAGATCAGTTAGAAGGCGCACGCGCCTTTGCAGAAAAACGTAATCCGGTTTGGAAGGGGCGCTAAGGCGCCCCGAACAACAGGAAATGTTACTCTGATAACCAATGCGACATATCAGAGATCGCCTTGGCACTCTGTTGACTTTGTCAACCCAGATCATGCGCGGTCTGAGCCGTGGCGCAGACTAATCGCGTAT
>JAKMGV010000043.1 GCA_022424725.1 Paracoccaceae bacterium | reverse complement strand
TCATCAATTGATGATGCGCGGTCTTGGTTTAACCTACTTTGATCGCGCGCAGCGCAAGGTGACCAATCCACTTGCCACGGCGCTGGTGCTTCCAATGACCGCGGTTCCGATCATCGCGGCACAATTTTTGTGGCACGACATTGGTCAAAGTGCGGTGGCACTATTGTTCTTTGGAGCGCTGTTCATCGTGACATATAGATCATTGTTTATAGTTATCCTTCAGCGCGCATCCACCCGTCATCAACGCACATCGGCGAAGAAAAATACCGTGGTCGCAGATCCAAGCGTTACGCCTGCGGAATAACTCATTTTTGGGGAATCAGCTTGCATTTCGTTTGGTGCGCATATATCTGCGCACGGGTGGGGATATTCCCACGTTCATGAATGAAGCCGTGTTTGCCCAATCGGTCGCTTGAGAGGGTAGTTCCGGCAAAAGGAGAAGCGACATGAAATTGAATGAATTGCGCGATAATGAAGGCGCCGTAAAATCCAAAAAACGCATTGGCCGTGGTCCAGGTTCTGGCAAAGGTAAAATGGGTGGCCGTGGTATCAAAGGTCAAAAATCTCGTTCTGGTGTAGCGATTGCCGGATACGAAGGTGGCCAAATGCCATTGTACCAACGCTTGCCAAAGCGTGGTTTTAACAAGCCGAACCGTAAATCTTTTGCCGTAATCAATCTTGGCCTGATTGAAAAATTCATCGGTGAAGGCAAGTTGGACGCAAAAGCAGAAATCACAGAAGACGCATTGGTCGCTTCTGGTTTGGTGCGTCGCAAGTTGGACGGTGTGCGTGTTCTTGCCAAAGGCGAAATCACAAGCAAAGTCACCATCTCGGTCACAGGCGCATCCAAAGCGGCGATCGAAGCTGTCGAAAAGGCAGGCGGTACTTTGACAACAGCGGCTGCTGCTGCTGAATAATTGCTTGTATGCGGCTATATGCCTGCTTACATAAGCAATAGTTTTCCAATTTAACGCCGCCAGAGCCTGGAAAACGCTCTTGGCGGCGTTTTTAATAAGAGAGATCCAAATGGTTTCTGCAGTTGAACAAATGGCCGCAAACACAAGCTGGTCGGCCCTTGGTAAAGCGACAGAGTTGCGCAAACGCATCCTGTTCACATTGGGTTTGTTACTCGTTTATCGCCTAGGTACCTTTATTCCTGTTCCGGGCATTGATGCCACAGCGCTTCGTGAATTCATGGAAAGCGCGCAAAGCGGTATCGGTGGTATGCTGTCGATGTTCACAGGTGGCGCATTGGGCCGTATGGGCATCTTTGCCCTTGGGATCATGCCTTATATTTCCGCATCTATTATTGTTCAGTTGCTTACATCTATGGTCCCATCGCTTGAACAATTGAAGAAAGAGGGCGAACAAGGGCGTCGCAAAATCAACCAATACACCCGTTATGGCACTGTATTGTTGGCGACATTTCAGGCCTATGGCCTTGCCTCAAGCTTGGAAGCCGGTGACTTGGTTACCGATCCGGGCCTGTTTTTCCGTCTTTCGTGTATGATCACATTGGTTGGTGGCACCATGTTCCTTATGTGGTTAGGTGAACAAATCACGGCCCGTGGCATTGGTAACGGCATTTCATTGATCATCTTTGTTGGGATCATCGCGGAATTGCCTGCGGCATTGGCGCAGTTCTTTGCATCTGGTCGCTCTGGCGCAATCAGCCCCGCCGTTATTGTTGGCGTGATCGTGATGGTTGTTGCCGTGATCGCGTTTGTGGTGTTCATGGAACGCGCATTGCGCAAGGTACTTATCCAATACCCACGTCGCCAAGTTGGCATGAAGGTGATGGAAGGGCAAAATTCGCACCTTCCGATCAAGGTAAACCCAGCAGGCGTTATTCCCGCGATCTTCGCATCATCACTGCTTTTGCTGCCTACAACAATCAGCACGTTTTCTGGTGACGGTGGCAGTGCCACAATGTCAACGATTTTGGCATATTTCGGTCCGGGGCAGCCTGCCTACTTGGCCTTCTTCACGTTGATGATCGTGTTTTTCGCATTTTTCTATACGCACAACGTATCATTCAAAGTGGATGACGTTGCCGACAATCTAAAAAATCAAAACGGCTTTATTCCTGGTATTCGCCCAGGTAATAAGACCGCAGAACACCTTGAATATGTGGTGAACCGCGTACTTGTTTTGGGGTCTGCTTACCTTGCAGCCGTATGTTTATTGCCCGAAATCCTAAGAGGACAGCTTGGAATTCCGTTTTACTTTGGTGGAACCTCGTTGTTGATCGTGGTTTCGGTAACAATGGATACCATTCAGCAGGTGCAATCGCATCTCTTGGCGCATCAGTACGAAAGTCTGATTCAGAAATCGCAGCTGCGTGGTAAAGGAAAGACACGTAAGAAAAAAGGACCCGCTCGTCGATGAATATTATTCTGTTAGGACCACCAGGTGCAGGCAAAGGAACACAGGCACAGCACTTGGTCGAAACCCGCAACATGATGCAACTGTCGACTGGTGACATGCTGCGCGCCGCGCGCACCTCTGGCACCGCGATGGGTAAAATCGTTGCGGATGTTATGGACCGTGGTGAATTGGTCACTGACGAGATCGTGATCGGATTGATCCGTGAAAAACTGCAAGAGGGATCAGAAGGCGGATTTATCTTTGACGGCTTTCCACGCACGCTTGCACAGGCGGACGCATTGGGTGAACTTTTGGCTGAAAACGGTTTTGCCTTGGATGCTGTGGTTTCATTGGAAGTTGAAGATGAAATCTTGGTCCAACGCGTTGTCAATCGCGCGAAAGAGGCGATTGCCGCAGGCAAAGAGGCGCGCGCTGATGACAACGAAGAAAGCATGCGCACACGTTTGATGGAATACTACAAAAAGACATCACCGTTGATCGGTTATTACCACGCAAAAGGTACGCTAAAGGGCATTGATGGCCTTGCATCAATTGATGAGGTGCAAGCCAGCCTAGCGAATGCGTTAGACGGATAAGTCGAAATATGAATTGTTTCAAAAAAGGGCGCTTTTGAGCGCCCTTTTTTGTTGAAGGGTGGTGGAAACCCATTGCCCTTAATTTATCAATTCGCTTTTGAATTTTGCAAAAAGGGTTCGCACAAAATCTTGACAATCAACCACAGATTGAAAATACTAAGAAACAGTTAAACTGTTTTTTTGCGTGCTTATTACCCAAAAATTTTTCAACAACCTGTTAGAAATTCAAAATGCTATTTTTAATCTTACTATCTACTTCGCTTGGCGTTTGGGCAACGATTGATATGTTGTCCTCCGATGAAAATTCAGACTTGTCAGGTGACGAAACCGCATCTGATCAACTTACTGCTGACGAAGAATTGGACAGTACCGATAATTATCTTCAGTTAGGCGACAAAAATACTGTGGTCGGTTATGACGCGGTGGAAAGCGAAAATTATGCTAATATGCGTGGTGACGATACGATCATAGGCGGTTCGGAGAAAGACCTGATCATAGATTACTCGGGCGCGGACTCCCTAATGGGCGGCGCCGGCAGTGACTATATTTTTACACCTGAATATGATCTTGCTCAGTACGATGGCACGGATACTGTTAATGGTGGTGAAGGGAACGACTTGCTCTGGATTGATGATGGAGACATCGCCACTGGGGGCTCTGGAAGCGATGCTTTCGTAACTCTTGCAAATACCTATGATCCAAACCAAGAACCCATCACAATTACGGATTTCAATCGTGATGAGGATACGATCGAGATTGGTGTCTTTAGCTGGCCGTTAAATGCGCCAATTGACCAAAATAGATTGGATACGCAGATGGATTTCGATGCGAGGCAAACGCTCATCTATGTTGATGATGACGTTGTCGCAAAATTGGATGGACTTTTTGTGGGGATTGATGATCGTATCACGCTTACTCATCGAAACTCGCTGGGGCAGCACAGTCTTGATCAATTCAGTTTAGGCAGCTGACGCTCTGGATCCTCAATAAATGATCAATGTGATAATTATGAACTGCTCTCACGAGTAGTATTCTAATTGTTATTATAGGTATCCCAAAGGTTACTTATGGGATTCGTGTGTCACAATGATGATATTGGTTGGAATGATGCCAATTGCGGGTGTTTTGGCCTTTTCTGGCGGGATCGGTTGATTTGATATTTTGGGATCAATTGACGAAGAAGACGTCGTGGATCAGGCGACGCCACCAACAGACGCGGGGGAAGATCAGGGCCCCGAGCCCGATACCGATACCATGATAAGCGGTGGGAACTATGTCGATCATATGTCAGGAACTGCCGACGATGATCTGGTCTATTTGGACGCGGGCGACGATTTCTATGACGGAAAGCAAGGCGATGCAGATGCAGGTGACGACACCATTCATGGCGAAGACGGAAATGACACTATCCGAGATAGTCGAGGGTCCGATATTTTGTATGGCGAAAAGGGACGGGACGTCTTGAATGCTGTGGATCATGTTGATCAAATGGGTGCAGACACACTGATTGGTGGTACGGGCAAAGACATCCTGAAGGGCGATATTGGCGACATCATGATGGGCGGTGGGGATGTCGATCAGTTTGAAGTTTTCCTTCAAGATGACGTGAGTGCATCGGATGATTGTGTTCATATATTGGATTTTGAACCAGAAAAGGATAAGCGGGTGATCCGCTTTGATGAACCGATTGAGCAGGCTGCCAACCCAGATCGTGTGATTATGACATATGACAGCAGAGCAGACGCAACGAATGTTTTTGCCGATGGCAAAAAGGTCGCTGAAATCTTTGGCGTTTACCCCAACGAGTTACAGGATTTTTATCTTGGCAATTTTTCACGCATCGCCTAAGTCGTTCTACGATATAGTCGCGGCGCTTGCGATAAATCTGCGTATTGGGGGGAATTATCCTACTTATCCCTTGACGAATTGTGAAATTCTTCTTAACTGCGAGTTCTCGTACGAGAATCAATTAGCGCATAGTGCGCGATCACCTTATCAGCTATAGCCCTTGGTAGACCAAGGGCTTTGTTGTGAAAAAAGGTTCTGGAACGACGGAACCGCAACGAAAGGAACAGAACGTGGCTCGTATTGCCGGCGTAAACATCCCAACAGCAAAGCGTGTCCCAATCGCTTTGACATATATTACAGGTATCGGACATACCTCAGCGAAACAAATCTGCGAAGCAGTGAACATTGATATGACACGTCGTATTAATGAATTGTCAGACGCAGAGGTGTTGTCAATTCGTGAATACATCGACGCAAACTTCTCCGTAGAAGGTGATTTGCGCCGTGAAGTTCAAATGAACATCAAGCGTTTGATGGATCTTGGCTGCTATCGTGGTCTACGCCATCGTCGTAACCTTCCTGTTCGTGGTCAGCGTACGCACACAAATGCGCGCACACGTAAAGGTCCAGCAAAACCAATCGCTGGTAAGAAGAAGTAAGGAGGGCTAGGAATATGGCACGTGATACACGTCGTGGTGGCAAGAAAAAGGTCTCCAAAAATATCGCAGCTGGTGTTGCACACGTAAATTCATCGTTCAACAACACCAAAATCTTGATCTCTGACGTTCAAGGCAACGCAATCGCATGGTCATCTGCGGGCACAATGGGTTTCAAAGGCTCTCGTAAGTCTACACCATATGCCGCACAGATCGCCGCAGAAGATGCGGGCAAAAAAGCACAAGAGCACGGCGTGAAAACGCTTGAGATTGAAGTGCAAGGCCCAGGTTCAGGTCGTGAAAGTGCGCTACGCGCATTGGCCGCAATTGGTTTCAACATCACATCAATCCGTGACGTAACACCAATCGCACACAACGGCTGCCGCCCACCAAAGCGTCGCCGCGTATAATAAGTTTGTGAATGGGGCTGCAGATCCTGCCGCCCCATTTCCGTCATTTTTAATCCTCGGGTGCGTGTGTCTTTTGGACATGGGATACCGCTAGAATGGAGGGACGTATGATCCATAAAAACTGGGCAGAATTGATTAAACCTGCACAACTTGACGTAAAGCCAGGCAATGATCCATTGCGCCAAGGCACAGTGGTTGCAGAACCGCTCGAGCGTGGTTTCGGCCTTACACTTGGGAACGCGCTACGCCGCGTCTTGATGAGTAGCCTTCAGGGTGCCGCCATCACATCAGTGCAAATTGACAATGTTCTGCACGAGTTTTCATCAGTCGCAGGCGTTCGTGAAGACGTCACAGACATCGTATTGAACCTGAAAGGTGTTTCATTGCGTATGGAAGTGGAAGGTCCAAAGCGCCTTTCAATCAATGCAAAAGGTCCTGGTATTGTCACTGCTGGTGATATCTCGGACAGCGCGGGCATTGAAATCCTGAACAAAGAACACGTGATCTGTCACCTAGACGATGGCGCAGATGTGTACATGGAACTGACTGTGAACACTGGCAAAGGCTATGTTCCTGCTGACAAAAACAAACCAGAAGACGCGCCAATTGGTTTGATCCCAATTGATGCGATCTATTCACCTGTGAAGAAGGTCTCATACGACGTTCAAAAAACACGTGAAGGTCAGGTTCTGGATTACGACAAACTGACGATGAAGGTTGAAACAGACGGGTCAATCACACCTGATGACGCGATCGCGTTTGCGGCGCGCATTCTTCAGGATCAGTTGTCGATCTTTGTGAACTTTGACGAACCAGAATCTGCAAACCGTCAAGACGATGATGATGGTCTTGAGTTCAACCCGCTGCTGCTAAAGAAAGTGGACGAGTTGGAATTGTCAGTGCGCTCTGCAAACTGCCTAAAGAACGACAACATCGTATACATCGGCGATTTGATCCAGAAAACAGAGGCCGAAATGCTTCGCACACCAAACTTTGGTCGCAAGTCATTGAACGAGATCAAAGAGGTGCTTTCTGGCATGGGGCTTCACCTTGGCATGGACGTCGAGGATTGGCCACCAGACAACATCGAAGATTTGGCGAAGAAGTTCGAAGACAACTTCTAAGACCTGTGCGCCGCGGCAACGCGGCGCGACCAATGCCCGAAAGGTCGGGGAAAACTGGGCAAATGCCCCAAGGAGAGCGGCTGACACGCATCGACCGCCAGACAAAGTAAAAGAAAATTAGGAGACTAAATTATGCGTCACGCACGTGGTTACCGCCGCCTTAACCGTACACATGAGCACCGCAAAGCATTGTGGGCGAACATGGCTGGCTCACTTATCGAACACGAACAAATCAAAACAACTTTGCCAAAAGCAAAAGAGCTTCGCCCGATCGTTGAAAAACTGATTACATTGGGCAAGCGCGGCGATTTGCACGCACGCCGCCAAGCACGCGCACAGTTGAAAGAAGACCAATACGTCACAAAACTATTTGACATTCTTGGCCCACGCTACGCGGACCGTCAGGGTGGTTATATCCGCATCATGAAAGCGGGCTTCCGTTATGGTGATATGGCGCCAATGGCGATCATCGAATTCGTTGATCGTGACGTTGACGCAAAGGGTGCCGCAGACAAAGCACGCGTCGCAGCAGATGACGCAGCAGACGAATAAGCGGATCTACGATTTAATCTACCAAGACCCCGGCAATCTGTCGGGGTTTTGTCGTTTTTGGGCATGATGTTCTGACCGCTCTGGGCTGATAATTTCACTGACGGAGAGCGACATGACGATATTGAATACGATACCTGAAAAAATTGACGGCGCCTCAGCATGGGTAGGTGCAGATCTACAAACGCGCCAAAGCGAATGGTTATATATTCTAAGTGCCGACGAAATTTCGGAAATTGAACATGCTGCACGGTATTATCTGTCCCTTGGGCGGGATGTGGGGGAAATCACGGCCCAAGATTTTCCACTTCCCCAGTTTTCCAATCACTTGCAGGACATGTCAGAAAAACTGCTGCGCGGTATCGGGGTCGAGGTTATCCGCGGATTGCCCATCAAATCCTATTCTCAGGAAATGGCTGCCGCCATTTTTTGTGGCATCGGCGCACATTTGGGTCCAGCGCGATCCCAGAATGCGGCGGGGCACATCCTTGGCCATGTGCGGGACATCGGGGCGGATCCAAATGATCCAAACGCCCGCATTTATCAAACCAACGCACGGCAAAGTTTCCATACCGACAGCGCAGATGTCGTCGCGCTTATGTGTTTGCAGGATGCGAAAGAGGGGGGTGATAGCCTTTTGGTCAGTGCCGAGACGATTTATAATGAAATGCGTGCGACACGGCCTGACCTATTGGCATTGCTGTTTGATCCGATTGCAATAGATCGCCGTGGCGAGGTGCCAGAGGGCATGGAACCCTATATGACAATTCCGCCGTTTAGCTGGAACGATGGGCGATTGACGGTGTTCTATCAACGCCAATACATCGACAGTGCGCAACGCTTTGCTGATGCTATGCGGCTGACACCAGAACATGTTGAGGCGTTGGATTATTTTGACGAATTGGCAAATGATTCTGATTTATACATCAAAATGCGCCTAATCCCAGGCGATATGCAATTCGTTTACAATCACGCACAATTGCATGATCGCACAGGATACATGGATTGGCCTGAACCCGAAAATCGGCGCCATTTGTTCCGTTTGTGGCTGTCGATGGCGGGGGATCGTGAATTGCCCGAATGTTTCAAACAGCGTTATGGGTCGATTACCGTCGGCGATCGCGGTGGCATTATCACTTCGGCCACACGTCTGCATGCGCCGCTTGATTGATCCAATCTGATTTTCGCTATGTTCGGCCTGATGAAACTGGGTTAGGTTTTAGGGATGAACGATTTGTTTGCACCTAACGCAGCCGATGCACCAAAGGGTCCCCTACCCTTGGCCGAACGCCTGCGCCCGCGTGCGATTGACCAAGTGATTGGTCAGGCGCAGATTTTGGCCGCGGATGCGCCCTTGGGGGCGATGCTTGGGAACAACCAACTCAGTTCACTCATTTTTTGGGGACCACCCGGCGTTGGCAAAACGACATTGGCGCGCCTGCTTGCGGACCATACGGATCTACATTTCGTTCAGATCAGTGCAATTTTCACGGGTGTCCCAGATTTGAAAAAGGTGTTTGAGGCTGCGAAATTGCGTCACGCGAATGGGCGGGGGACATTGCTGTTTGTTGATGAAATCCATCGCTTTAACAAGGCACAGCAAGACGGATTTTTACCCTATATGGAGGATGGCACGATCATCCTTGTTGGGGCGACCACGGAAAATCCATCCTTTGAATTGAACGCAGCACTTTTATCACGGGCGCAGGTTTTGGTGTTGGAGCGTCTTGGATCAGATGAATTGGCCCAACTTTTGGAACGTGCTGAAGGGGAATTGGGGCTGACCCTGCCGCTGGACGCGGCGGCGCGTGAAACTCTGATCGCAATGGCCGATGGGGATGGTCGTGCCCTGATCAATCTGGTGGAACAGGTTTATTCGTGGCGTGTGGACACCGCGATCACGGACGCGGACTTGCGCAAACGCCTGACCCGCCGTGCCGCGAAATACGACAAAAGCGGGGATTCACATTATAACCTGATTTCAGCATTGCATAAATCCGTGCGCGGATCGGACCCAGATGCCGCGCTTTATTGGTTCGCGCGCATGTTAGAGGGTGGTGAAGATCCACGATATTTGGCCCGCCGCATTTTACGGATGGCGGTTGAGGATATCGGTTTGGCGGACCCTCAGGCGCAGGCGATTTGTATTGGGGCCTGGGAAACATATGAACGCCTTGGCAGCCCCGAGGGCGAATTGTCATTATCGCAGGCGGTCACCTATCTGGCACTGGCCCCGAAATCGAACGCGGGATACGCCGCGTATAAGGCCGCGCGCAATTTGGCGCGCTCTCATGGGTCCGAAATGCCGCCCAAACATATCCTAAACGCCCCAACGCAGTTGATGGCGGATCAGGGGTATGGGGCCGATTACGCCTATGACCATAATGCAGAGGATGGGTTTTCGGGACAAAACTATTTCCCTGAAACGATGGAGCGACCCAAGATTTATGATCCTGTCGAACGCGGATTTGAACGGGATTTGCGCAAACGCGTCGAATATTTCGAAAAACTGCGGACCAAGCGGAACGCAGGGGACGCCTAGGCGCGATGCTTGACAATTGAGGGCAAAGCGCACAAGGACGCGCCATGATGTATCTAATGATTGCCCTTGGGGGTGCACTTGGCGCTTTGGCGCGTTTTCTTGTTTCGGGATGGTTTGTCTTTCCGCTTGGCACGTTGGCGGTCAATCTGGTGGGATCATTCGTGGTGGGATTGGCGTTTGTGTTTCTTAGCAGCCGTGGATTGGACCGTGTTATGTTTTTTGCAATGACAGGGTTCCTTGGCGCATTCACAACGTTTTCGGCATTTTCATTAGACGTCTTTAAATTGATCGAGACACAGCGCATGGCAGATGCCATGGGTTATGTTGCGGTCTCGGTGATTGGGGCAATTGTGGCACTCTTCATCGGCGTATTTTTAGCCAAAGGAGTTTTGTCATGAGCGGCGTTCAACGCATCACGATTTCTGCGGAGGACGCGGATCAACGTTTGGACCGTTGGCTAAAGCGGTTGTTTCCACACCTCAGCCAAATTCGCATCGAAAAAATGTGTCGCAAAGGCGAGCTGCGAATTGATGGCGCACGCTGCAAACCTGCAACGCGGGTTGAGGCGGGACAAGAGGTGCGCATTCCACCCATTCCCGCCCCAGAACATAGAGAAGAACGGCCCAAGCAATCCCGCATTTCGGATCAAGATCGTCAGATGATCCAAGATGCGGTGATATACATGGACGATCATTTGATCGTTTTGAATAAACCTGCGGGTCTGCCATCCCAAGGGGGCAGCAAACAGGTGCGCCATGTTGATGGATTGGCCGAGGCCTTAAAATATGATTGCGATGAAAAGCCACGTTTGGTGCATCGCCTGGACAAAGACACCTCTGGTTTGTTGCTTCTGGCGCGGTCCCGTTCGGTCGCAACAACCCTAAGTGACGCGCTGCGCCACCGCGAAACACGCAAGATTTATTGGGCCGCTGTTGCAGGCGTACCAGTGCCCCAAATTGGAACCATCAAGTACGGCTTGGTCAAAGCGTCGGGACATGGTCGTGGGGGCGAGGGTGAAAAAATGATCTGCATTCACCCGCGTGATGTTCAAAAAACCGATGGTGCAAAACGGGCGCAAAGCGATTATTTCATGTTGTCGCGTCTTGCGTCGCGTGGGGCCTGGGTTGCCTTGGTTCCTGTGACAGGACGCACACATCAGTTGCGTGCGCATATGGCGGAAATTGGTCATCCGATCATTGGTGATGGGAAATATGGCGGGTCAGGTCAGGAAAACTTGGGCGATGGATGGGGCGCGCAATTTGGTGGGGACATAAGCAAAAAATTGCATCTACATGCCCGCTATTTGCGATTTGAACATCCTGTGACGAAAAAGACATTCGAAATCACGGCAGACCTATCGCCCCATATGCAGCGCACATGGGAAACGTTTCAATGGGACGTGAACGACGTCCCCGATGATCCGTTTGAGGAGCTGTAACGCTTGGATGATCTTGCGCTGATCCTCTTTGATGTCGATGGGACCTTGGTGGACAGCCAATCGGAAATTTTGGCGGCGATGCAAGATGCCTTTGCCGCCATAGCACAGCCAGTTCCCAATCGTGATGCAATCCTGTCCACAGTCGGATTGTCGTTAGAACAGGCCATGATACAATTGCTGTCCTTAGATAACGACGCCCGCACCATGTCCGCAGCCGTGAGTGCATACAAACACAGTTACCGTAAATCCCGAGAGGCGGGGACAATGTCCGTGCTCTATCCTGGAATTGCGGATCTCTTGCGCAATTGCAGAATGCATGAAAACTGGTTGCTTGGGCTTGCCACAGGTAAGTCGCGGCGCGGAGTGAATGCGTTGGTCGATTATTATGATTGGGGCGGGGTGTTTCAAACCATTCAGACCGCTGATACGCATCCATCAAAACCCAACCCAGCAATGTTGCAGGCCGCATTGGCGGAAACAGGAGTGTCGGCGCAGCGTTGTGTGTGCATCGGGGATACCACACATGACATGCGGATGGCCGTGGCAGCAAAGGTTGGGTTTGTCGGGGTTTCGTGGGGGTATCA
>JAKMGV010000042.1 GCA_022424725.1 Paracoccaceae bacterium | reverse complement strand
TTGGGTTGGATCATGCGTCGTGAAATTTTGCCCAATATCCTGCCTCCTTTGGTTGCTGAATTCGGGCTGCGTTTCTGTTTTGTGTTTCTGACCATTGCGGCGCTGTCGTTCCTTGGTGTGGGGATCCAACCGCCAACCGCGGACTGGGGATCAATGGTGCGCGAAAATGCATCCCTGATCCAATTTGCGCAATATGACCTAAAGGCGGGTTTAACGCCGCTGTTACCAGCATCGGCCATTGCATTGCTAACAGTTGCTGTGAACTTTGTTGTGGACTGGTTCCTACAACACACAAGCGGTATCAAGGATTAATGGGATGAGCAAAAACAATATCTTACTCGACATTAAGAACCTCAAGATTGAAGGGTTCTCGGATGAAAAATGGCATCCCATTGTAAAAGGCGTGGACCTAACCCTGCGCCGTGGTCAAATCATGGGCCTGATCGGTGAATCAGGCGCGGGGAAATCCACACTGGGCCTTGCAGCAATGGGATATACCCAACCAGGTTGTAGGATCACAGATGGTGAAATTACGTTCGATGGCGTTGACCTTGCAAAACTTAGTGAAGCGAAAAAGCGGGAATACTGGGGCAATCGCATCACATATGTTGCGCAGTCGGCGGCCGCCTCATTCAACCCCGCGCATCGCCTGATTGATCAGACGACGGCGTCCACCATTCGCTTTGGTATCAAACCTGAGTCCGATGCCAAGGCAGACGCTATCACGCTCTATGACGCGCTGAACCTGCCTAACCCCAGCACGATTGGGAACAGGTATCCGCATCAGGTTTCTGGTGGTCAGCTGCAGCGCGTCATGACCGCGATGGCCATGTCACCGCGCCCCGACCTGATCGTCTTTGATGAACCAACCACTGCGTTGGATGTGACCACACAAGTAGAAGTGCTGACCGCGATGCGCAAAGTTGTGGAAGAGTTCAACACAGCCGCAATCTACATCACCCATGATTTGGCCGTTGTTGCACAGATGGCTGATTTCATCAAAGTGCTACGCCACGGCAATGAGGTAGAAGAAGCCCCAACGCGCGACATGCTAAGCACACCAAAAGAGGATTACACCAAATCCTTGTGGTCCGTTCGGGCGCTAGAAAAAGAACTAACCCAAGAACAAGCACCCATCCTAGAAATCAAAAACATCGACGCAGCCTATAGCAAGGTAAAGGTCCTAAATGATGTGAACATCTCGGTGCCGCGTGGTTCAACGGTTGCGGTTGTGGGTGAATCAGGGTCAGGTAAGTCCACAACGGCGCGGGTCATCACGGGTTTATTGCCGCCGATGGTGGGTTCGATCGAGTTTGACGGCTCGACATTGCCAAATAAGCTTGAGGATCGCACCAAAGAGCAGAAGCGCCGTATCCAAATGATTTATCAGATGGCTGATACAGCAATGAACCCGCGCCAAACTGTACGTGAGATCATCGGTCGCCCGCTGGAGTTCTATTTAGGTCTGTCAGGTGCAGCGCGTGAGAAGCGCGTGGTCGAATTGCTGAAAATGATCGAATTGGACGAACGCTTTATTGATCGTCTGCCAAGCGAACTTTCAGGTGGCCAAAAACAACGGATTTGTATTGCACGCGCGCTTGCGGCCGAGCCAGATTTCATCATTTGTGATGAGGTCACATCAGCCCTAGACCAAATTGTGCAAGAGGGTATATTGAAGCTTCTGATGCGCCTGCAGAAGGAGTTGAACCTAACCTATCTGTTCATCACACACGATATTTCAACGGTGAAAGCGATTTCGGATCAGGTGGTTGTAATGAACCTAGGCCAAGTGGTTGAGCAAGGGAAAAAAGACGATGTCTTCTCTCCACCACATCCGGAATATACCGAACTGTTGCTGTCTTCTGTTCCTGAAATGGACCCAGATTGGCTGACAAATTTGAATAAAGTACGTCAGGCAAACTAAGCAGGAATTGCTGATGCACTCTGATTCGTAAAAATCTTAAACCCGCGTTAATCAAGTGCGTTGTCGTAGTTCAGAGCTCCCGTTTTCGAATTTATCCAAAATTACCATCATTTATCCAAATTAATGCACTCAAAAAATGACGATTCACTCTTGATCACAGGGCGCGTCCATCGTAAATATCGCGCCACTGCTGGGATGTAGCCAAGTGGTAAGGCAACTGTTTTTGGTACAGTGTACCGTAGGTTCGAATCCTACCATCCCAGCCATTATCTAAAAATAACTTAAATCACTTTGTCAGAGTGACTTTGTCGAACTCAATTTTAAAAAATGTGTGAATACTACATCCGCAACGCATCCACCATAAAACCCAAATTCGCCCAAACGTTCAGATGACTTAAAGATAACCATCGCTTCATGCCCTCATTCGGTAGTTACGCGCGGTAACGGAAAGAAGCTGCATTGTTATAGGTTTGTGTAATGGGAAATATAGGCTTGGGTGATGACGCCCTGGCACCGCTGGATGCCAGAGCGGAAAATACTTAAATACCTGCGTCGATAATCGCCTGCGCTAGGAGAGGGACAGTTGCACTGTTTAGGCCTGCGATATTCATACGACTGTCGCCAACCATATAAACCGCATGATCTGCGCGCAGTTTTTCAACATGCTCTGCCGACGCCCCAAGACGTGAGAACATGCCACGGTGCTCTGCAAGGAACCCAAAGCGATCAGAACCCGACAACCGCTGTAGTTCAGAGGCAAGTTGCGTGCGCAAGTCCAGCATGCCCAAACGCACCTCTTCCAGTTCTGCGGCCCAGTCCGCACGCAAGGCAGGATCGCTTAGAACCATTGTTACCAAACGCGCACCATGATCAGGCGGGAAGGAAAAGTTTTGACGGTTCAAAAACGCCAACGTGCTTTGGTTCAACCCTTTGGCATTCGTGTCTTGGGACACAACCATCAAAAGGCCTGTGCGTTCGCGGTAAATCCCAAAGTTTTTCGAACAGCTTGCCGCAATAACTGTTTCAGGAACAGAGGATGCAACTAAACGCGTGCCTGCCGCGTCCTCTTGTAATCCATCACCAAACCCTTGGTAGGCGATGTCAATCATCGGTGTTGCGCCTGATTTATTCAGAAAATCCACCACTTCTTGCCATTGCGACATGTTCAGATTTGCGCCCGTTGGGTTGTGACAGCACCCATGCAACAAAATTACGTCACCTGAACGCGCATCTGCCAAATCTTCCATCATGCCCGCAAAATCGACACCGCGTGTTTCGCTGTCAAAATAGCGGTATGGCACGACGGGCAAGTCCAAATATTTCAAGATCGAAAGGTGATTTGGCCATGTGGGATCAGACACAAAAACACGCACATCTGGATTTGCCATTTTCAACAATTCAAAGGCCTGACGCACAGCACCCGTACCACCCGGCGTTGCCGCAGCAGCAACGTTGCCACGCGCAACGCTGTCTGACAGAACCAGATCAACCATGACATCTGAAAATTGTGGATCACCGACCAAGCCAACATAGGATTTCGTTGTTTCGCGTTCCCACAATTGCTGCTCTGCCGTTTTTACGGCGCGCATCACTGGCGTCAATCCTTCAGCGTTTTTGTAAACGCCAACACCCAGATCGATTTTGCTCTCTCTTGGATCTTCTTTGTACTTTTGCATCAAAGCAAGGATTTTATCAGCAGGTTGCTCTTTTAGGGATTGAAACATTTACGCGTCTCCAGTTGCGACTGGCACGGTTGGGAACATGCCCCACTCTGACCAGCTTCCGTCATATAGTGAATGATCT
Organism: Paracoccaceae bacterium; assembly: GCA_022424725.1. GTDB lineage: Bacteria > Pseudomonadota > Alphaproteobacteria > Rhodobacterales > Rhodobacteraceae > HIMB11. Next base: position 8,379 of record JAKMGV010000042.1, on the reverse strand, counting down.
GTTTTTCCGATCCGCTCTAGCCCCAAACTTAGGACAGCTGCGGTCACGCCTGATCCACAGGTTGTAATTGCGGGTTTATTGAAATCAACACCCGCAGCTTCGAAAATCTGGCGAATTTCCACAGGATTTTTCATTGTTTGATCTGCGTTCAACAGGTCCTTGAAACAGACGTTTTTTGACCCGGGGATATGACCTGGGCGCAATCCTGCACGTGGTTCGGGCTCTTCGCCTCGGAAACGGCCCGGCGAACGCGCGTCAATGATTTCATAATCCCCAAGTTTTGAGGCCGCAGAAACCTGTGTCACGTCTTTGACCATGTGATTTTGGCGCCGCACGGTCATGTGGCGGTCACGAATAACGGGCGGCAAATCTTCGACAGGGCGTCCCTCTGCCTGCCATTTTGGCAAACCACCATCAAGGACCGCGATATTATTTTGCCCCATCAGTTTGAATAGCCACCAAACACGGGCCGCTGAAAATAGCCCCATACCGTCATAGACGACAACTTGGTGCCCGTCCCCCACGCCCATGGCGCGCATGCGTGACATGAATTTTTCAACGGGCGGCACCATATGCGGCAAATCAGATCCGTGATCCGAAACATCATCAATATCAAAAAAGCGTGCATTAGGGATATGTGCGGCATCGTATTCCGCACGTGGATCACGGCCCATTTGCGGCAAATAATAGGACCCATCTAAAATCCGCAGATCGGGATCCTTTAGATGCGCATGAAGCCATTCTGTCGAAACAAGTGTTTTTGGGTCGTCTTGCATGTTCAGCCCCCTATTTTCATATGGCTGCCTACATCCCAAGAACCTGTTAAGCAAGTGGGGCGAACCACGTTCCGCCCCATTTTAACGTCGTTTTGGGTGGTTTATCCCATTTTTGAGCGCACAAAGCCCACAATCGCCAATAATACACCCCCACCAACGCCACCACTGGCCACCTGACCCAGCAGTGCGCCAATGTCCATGCCCGCGGCATCACCTGCCATTCCGGCCATATCGGGTGCGCCCAGCATCCCCAAAATTGAACCGCCCAAGCCGCCGCCCAAAATCCCTGCGATTGAATTGATGACTGTCCCTTGGTTCAGGCTACCGATTAAGCGTCCCACCACATTGCCCCCAACGGCCCCTGAGACAAGATTAAGAATAAGTCCTTCCATGACACCCTCCTGTTGATTGGAATGGGTCATGAGTACGAGTGTGAGGCGTCATTCGTCAGGGGAAAGACCGCGTGGTTTCCCCTATCCGTTTTTCAACAAACGCTGCTTTTGCACGTTCCAATCGCGCTTTGCACTGTCGGCACGTTTGTCGTGGTTTTTCTTACCCTTCGCGATCCCGATCTTGAGCTTAACAAAACCCTTATCGTTGAAATACATCACCAGTGGAACAATGGTCATCCCCTTGCGTTGGGTTTCGGACCACAGATTGGCAAGTTCGCGTTTATTGACCATCAACTTGCGACGGCGGCGTTCCTCGTGACCCCATGTTTTTGCTTGCTCATAGGGCGCGATGTAAGAATTCACGAGCCATAATTCGCCATTTTCAACTTCGGCATAGCTTTCTGCAATGTTTGACGACCCTTTCCGCAGGGATTTAACCTCGGATCCCATCAACACGATGCCGCATTCCAAATCACTTTCAATCGCATAATCAAACCGTGCGCGACGATTTTCTGCGATAACTTTGTAATTCGTATTTGTCTTTTGCTTTGCCATGGTGGCTTGGATGTATAGGCCCTTGTTCACCAAGTCTAGGGGCGCGCAAAAATCTTCCACATGTCGATGCATTATTCCACTGGACAGTTTCAAAAACACACGTAAAATTTGATCAAATTCAGGATAGGAGCATTTGGCCCATGCGCGACGATAACTTTACTAAGGAAAACAATGCCAAACACATGTGGCATCCCATGGGGCATCCTGCCGATTCCCTTGCAAACCCACCCAAAGTCATTGTGAGTGCGCAGAACAGTTCCATTACCGATATTGATGGACACACCGTTGTCGATGCTGTGGGCGGTTTATGGTGTGTGAACCTTGGCTATTCCAATGACGCCGTCAAAGAAGCGATTTCCAAACAGCTTTACGACCTCCCCTATTATTCCGCATTCTCAGGCACATCAAACCCACCCGCAATCGAGGCATCCTATTTGGTGCGCGAAATGTTTGAGGCCGATGGCATGGCACGGGTGTTTTTCACCTCTGGCGGTTCAGACTCGGTGGAAACATGTCTGCGGCTGGCGCGACAGTACCATCGCCTACGCGGTGAACCGACACGTACCAAATTCATCTCTTTGAAAAAGGGGTATCATGGGACGCATTTTGGCGGAGCCTCTGTCAACGGAAACAACCGTTTCCGCATCAATTACGAACCCTTGATGCCCGGGTGTTTCCACCTGCCAAGCCCCTACACCTACCGCAATCCGTTCAATGAAACCGATCCTGCGACACTGGCCCAAAATATCGCGAACGCGTTCGAGGACGAAATTGCATTCCAAGGGGCCAATACAATCGCCGCATTTATTATGGAACCGATCCAAGGTGCAGGTGGTGTTATCGTGCCTGATCCCAGCTTTATGGGATTAATGCGCGATATTTGTGACCGTCACGGCATTCTGATGATTTCGGATGAGGTGATCACAGGATTTGGGCGCACAGGCGACTGGTCAGGTGCGCGTCATTGGGGTGTGAAACCTGATATGATGTCAATGGCCAAGGGCATCACCTCTGGCTACTATCCTGTTGGTGCAGCGCTGATGTCGGATAAGGTTGCCGAGGTTTTTGAAAAAGATACCAGTGGGGATGGCGGGATTTTCCATGGCTACACCTATTCCGCGCATCCTGTTGGGGCGGCCGCGGTTGTGGCATGCCTGAACGAAACGCAGCGGTTGGATACAAAAACCAATGCAGCGGCCCGTGGAGATCATTTGTATCAAGGCCTCTTAAAATTGGCCGAAAAACATGACATCATCGGTGACGTGCGCGGTGGGCATGGATTGATGAACGGTCTGGAGCTGGTGTCAGATCGTGCAACAAAAACACCGATTGATATGGCAACCCTGAAACATATCCATCAACGCGTCTACGAAGCGGGCGCAATGGTCCGTCCTGGCTATCCCAATATCCTAATGTCACCACCTTTGACGATTACAGAGGATGAGGTGAACCAAATTCTTCGGGCATTAGACGAAGGTTTCAGCGCAATTTAGCGCCGAAACCCACTATTTTCGTGTCCAAGACTTTTGGGCTTTTATTTATTCCATTTTTTGAATATATAAATCGGGCAACGACTCGATTTAGGATTCAAATCATGCAAATTACTCAAATTTCACAGGATTTTTCTGTCTCTCCTCAGATCACAACCGCAGATGTGACCGAGATTGCCAATGCAGGTTTTAAATCGATTATTTGCAACCGACCGGATTTCGAAGAGCCAACGCAACCTGTGTTCAATGATATTGCGAGCGCCGCGCATGATGCGGGTTTGAAAACAGCGCATGTTCCAATCACGACAATGCCAATGCCCGCGCACATTAAGGAAATGGCCAACGCCATATCCGAATTGCCGAAACCCATTTTTGCCTATTGTCGCAGCGGAAATCGCTCCTCAATCCTGTTTCACGCCGCAAACGGCTAGCGCATCGGAATAACACAATGAAGACGCCATCACCAATATATGGCCGGATCAAGCAATATGTTCCAATGCTTGAATGGGCCTCTGTTTATAATTCAAACACATTCACATCGGATGCAGTTGCTGCGATCATCGTAACAATCATGCTGATCCCACAATCGCTGGCCTATGCATTGCTGGCGGGCCTTCCTGCTGAAATGGGCCTATATGCATCCATCTTACCTTTGGTTGCATATGCGATTTTTGGGACATCGCGGGCATTGGCGGTTGGGCCAGTTGCGGTTGTGTCGCTGATGACGGCGGCGGCGATTGGAAACCTTGGCCTTACCTCACCCGCTGATATTGCACTGGCTGCCGTTACGCTGGCCTTTATTTCTGGGGTCATCCTGATTGCAATGGGCGTTCTGCGGCTGGGTTTTTTGGCGAATTTTTTGTCCCACCCCGTAATTGCGGGGTTCATCACTGCCTCTGGGCTGCTGATCGCCACCAGTCAGCTAAAACATATTTTCGGCGTTGATGCGCATGGGCACACCTTGGTCGAATTGATTTTTTCACTGGTCGATCACCGTGACATGATCAATCCCATTACGTTGGGATTGGGGGCCAGCACCTTAGCCTTTCTTTTCTGGGTCAGAAAAGGATTGAAACCCGCGCTGTTGAATATGGGACTTGCCCCACGCACAGCCGATATTTTGGCCAAGGCTGGTCCAGTTGGGGCCGTTGTTGTGACAACACTGATCACCTTTCTTTTCGATCTGTCGTCACAGGGGGTCAAAATTGTGGGAACCGTTCCAATGGGTCTGCCCCCCCTCACAACACCTAGTTTTTCACCAACACTCTGGGGTCAGTTGTTGATGTCTGGCGTATTAATTTCCGTGATTGGTTTTGTTGAATCTGTTTCGGTTGCATCTACCCTTGCCGCAAAAAAACGCCAACGCATAGTGCCCGATCAGGAATTGATCGGTTTGGGCGCATCAAACATCGCATCGGCCGTCTCTGGCGGATACCCTGTAACTGGTGGCTTTGCCCGTTCGGTCGTTAATTTTGATGCGGGCGCGGAAACGCCTGCCGCTGGTGCCTTTACCGCAATTGGTATTGGATTGGCGGCCTTGTTGTTAACACCGTTGTTGTTCTTTTTACCCAAGGCAACATTGGCCGCGACAATCATCGTTGCCGTTTTATCCTTGGTGGATTTTTCGGTTTTGAAACACGCCTGGTCCTATTCCAAGGTGGATTTCGCCGCCGTATTTGCCACGATCGTCCTAACCTTGGGTTTTGGTGTCGAGGCGGGCGTGTCTGCGGGCGTTTTGCTCTCCATCGGATTGTTCCTCTACAAAACGTCAAAACCGCATGTGGCAGAGGTTGGTTTGGTTGCGGGCACTGAACATTTTCGCAACATCAACCGTCATCAGGTTGAAACCTATCCCAACTTGGTCACCCTACGTGTGGACGAAAGCCTGTATTTCGCAAATGCCGCGTTTTTACAGGATATGGTGTATGATCGTATCGCATGTGATCAACCCATTCGGCATGTTGTGCTTATGTGCTCTGCGGTGAATGAAATCGACATGTCGGCGCTTGAAAGCCTTGAGGCGATCAATAACCGTTTACGGGATCTGGGCATCAAGTTGCATCTGTCCGAGGTAAAAGGTCCAGTGATGGATCGCCTGAAATGCAGTCATTTTCTGAATGACCTGACAGGTCAGGTATTTCTATCGCAATATGAGGCGTTTCAATCCCTGAAGCCCCAGCAAATCTAACCGACAACCTTATAGGTGCCGTGATCAATACCGTGGATCGACCAATCCCCGATCGCGGCACGCACCAAACGTAGCGTTGGAAATCCAATCGCCGCCGTCATTCGGCGCACCTGACGATTGCGTCCTTCGATGATCGTTATGGAAATCCACGTATCTGGAACTGATTTTCGATAGCGCACGGGCGGATCGCGTTCCCACAAATCAGGTGGCGCCATCAATTCAACCTTGGCGGGCAGGCATTTTCCATCCTTTAGCGTGATGCCACGCCGCAGGGGATCAAGATCTTGATCGCTCGGCGCACCCTCAACCAGCGTCCAATAGGTTTTGGGTGTCTTGTGCTTGGGATTTGAAATCCGCGCCTGCAAACGTCCATTGTCGGTTAGGATCAACAACCCTTCACTATCGCGATCCAATCGACCCGCTGGATAGACCTTGGGGATATCAATAAAATCGGACAGGGTCTGACGCTTGGCTGCATCCACGCTGTTGTCCGTGAACTGTGACAGAACATTGAAGGGTTTGTTAAACAACAGGATCATACGACAAACCCGTCTGCGGGTTTCACGCCGCCACAGATTATGCCATTCCAATTCGTGATGTCAGGCGTACGATATTTTTGCGCAGCTGGGTGATTTGCGTCCAGAACACCTAAACCAATCAAAATATGGGTAATCGCGCATTCCGCCGCACGCATTGTGCCATCGGCAATTTTTAGGGCCACGCCCATTTTGCGCTCTGGGATAATCGCCACGAACACCGCATCTGCCCCCGTCTTAATCGCGACACGGCCATCCATGGCGCGCATCAATTCGGTACAGGCCCGCCCTTCGCCCGCAACCAATTCGGGATAGGCACACATCGCTTGCAGCAGGTCCGATGCCGCATTGGACGCCACATCATTGCGATCTGCGGCAGACGCGAACCACGCCATCGCGCGTGCCAATCCATGAACCGTTGTCGCAAAATTTGGTGCCGAACACCCGTCAATTCCATAGCCCAGCGTATCCTGCCCCGTTGTATCCTCAAACGCAGTTAGACAGGCTTGTTGCACAAGGTGATCAGGTTGGTGATAGTCTGCACCGCCTCCCAGATGTTTATTCAGCGTCAAAAATCCTGCATGTTTTCCAGAACAATTGTTATGCCACTGACACGGGGTTGTGTCCTGCGCGCGCAAACTGGCGCGTTCCTCTGAATCGCGTGGCATTTGCGGCCCACAGCGCAAATCGTGATCCCCCAAACCCAGATCGCTTAACCACGCCTGTACACGGTGCGTATGGATCGTTGCCCCATTGTGCGACGCACAGGCCAAGGCCAATTGATCCTGCCGCAGCCCAAACGCCCCCGCCGCACCCGAGGTGATCAGAGGCAAGGCTTGGATCATCTTACAAGAGGAACGTGGCAGCATTACCGCATCCGGGTCACCCCACGACTGCACAATATTGCCACCTGCATCACATATGACCGCATGACCCAAATGTACATTTTCCAATACAGGGCCGCGCCAGGCTTCGCACATAGGATGGGGCATAGACATCACGTTTCTCCGTTTTCACTGGCAATTTTATGCCAAAGGGGCTTCCATAAAAGTCAAAACTGGCGCTAAGTTGCCACTGTCGAGTTCAAGGTGTCCTTGCGCATTATTTCATGCATGTTAAGGCGTCAAATAAGAAAAGATAGCAGGCCCACCACGGGCGGAGGGAAAAAATGAAAACAAAATTGATCCTTAGCCTCGTTTTACCAATATCATTGATGTTTAGCGCACCCGCCAGCGCACAGGAAAACAGCACGGCCAAAGTTGATGAAAGTGTAGATTGGGATGTGTTTGCCGAAACAAACCCAAAACAATGCTGGGCCGTTTCGATCCCCAAAGAAACCGTAAATACCCGCAACGGCCGCATCGTTGCCGTGCGGCGTGGTGATATCGCCCTGATGGTTGTGTATGATCCAAAGGCCAAGGTGAGTGGTCAAATCGTATTTACAGGGGGCTACCCCTTTGCGCCTGGGTCAACTGTAGATATGACAATTGATGGTAACAAATTCGCCCTATACACCAAGGATGAATGGGCCTGGGCGAACCAAGGGGAAGATGCAAAAATCATCGCCGCAATGAAAAAGGGGGCCAAGGCCAAGCTTACCGCGCGTTCGTCCCGCGGAACACGGACCGAAGATACCTTTTCCCTACTTGGGTTCACGGCCGCGGTCGAGGATGCCGATAAGCGCTGTAAATAACGCGCAAACTAATCTTTTTGCTAATTCTGGGCGAATCCTGTAGGGATTCGCCCAACTTCTTTAATGAACAGGTATATCATGACTGTGTCCACGCCGATCACACAGGACGTTTTGACGGTCCCACGCAAATTGCCCGATGGTCCCATGAATTTGGTGGGTCTGACCCGTGCCCAAATGCGCGACGTTTTGATCGAACATGGGACACCCGAAAAACAGGCTAAAATGCGTGTGGGCCAAATTTGGCAGTGGGTTTACGAAAAAGGTGTCCGCGATTTCGCAGTGATGAGCAATCTTGCGAAAACCTATCGCTCCGAATTGGCCGAACACTTTGTGATCGAGGTGCCAGAGGTTGTTTCAAAACAAATCTCACTGGATGGCACGCGCAAATATCTGATGCGGATCGCAGGCGGGCACGAGGTTGAAACCGTTTATATCCCAGAAGAGGACCGCGGCACATTGTGCATCAGCTCGCAGGTGGGTTGCACTTTGACCTGCTCCTTTTGTCACACGGGCACCCAAAAATTGGTGCGTAACCTGACAACTGCTGAAATCATTGGTCAGGTGTTGGTTGCGCGGGATGATTTAGGCGAATGGCCCGAACCCGGTGCGCCCAAAAACGAAACGCGGCTTTTATCAAATATCGTTCTGATGGGCATGGGCGAACCGCTATATAATTTTGACAATGTGCGGGATGCGATGAAAATCGCAATGGACCCCGAGGGGATTTCTCTGTCCCGTCGTCGCATCAC
>JAKMGV010000041.1 GCA_022424725.1 Paracoccaceae bacterium | reverse complement strand
GCTGCTGATGTGCGATATTTCGGTGGTCGGACATACATCAATTGATGCCAACCTTGGTTAAGAAAAAATTAAGCCCAGCCAAATGGCTGGGCTTAATTCCAAATCTGTATTGGTTTCTACAGTTCTTTTTTCTGAACTCTGAACACTTTGCCCGCGATAATCGAAAGCGCCGCTGCACCAAAACTAAAGAGTGCACCCATTTTGGCCGCGTCCTGCACAGGCCCTGCTTCGAAGGCAACAGAGGCCACAAACAACGAAACGGTGAAACCAATCGCAGCGACGAAACCAATTACGATCAAATCAACCAATCGCATACCTTCTGGCATTCCAAGGCGCAGTGGCACCGCGGCCAGCCAGCCAAAGATGTAAATGCCGATCGGTTTACCAACGATCAATCCAAGAAGAACCAACCAAGTCGCATCTCCAATCGCTTCAAACTTCACGCCTGCGTTACATAGGCCAAAGAAGAATAGAACAATCTCAACAGGATGCTTCAACGCATGTTCCATGGTGTTCAACAGGTCGTGTAAATGTTCTTCCGCTTGGTTAAAGATCCCGAACGCACGATCCGCATGCGGAATAGCTGGCACAATCGGAAGTAAGCCCAAAGCGGGGTGCAAACCCGAACGCATGAAGCCATACCAACTGATCGCGCCAGCAATCGCATATGGCCAGAACGAAAGCGATTTGCGCACCCATGTTGATTTACGGCGCAATTGATCGCCGCGGTCCATCGCGCGCGGCAACCAGTTGAATACAATATAGGCGACTGCTGCGATGCCAAATGACAACAATAGCCAAATCGGCGCTAATTCCCCAGAAGGATAGAAAATAGCCAAAATAATAAGGCCTGCTGCATCATCGGCAATAGCCAATAGCAACAAGAAGCGTACCGCCGGATGCCCAGCACCAAACACGATGCGCCCAATAAGATAGCTAAAGGCGATATCTGTTGCTGTTGGGATCGCCCAACCGTTGGCAACGGCATCATATGTTGTCGACCCCATAAGGTAGGCAACGCCCAAATAAATCGAAATCGGACCAACCATACCGCCCAAAGTTGCAAAGAGAGGTGTTGCCGCCTTTTTGCCGCGCAAACTGCCGTCTTTCAATGCGACTGCTTCCCAAACTTCTTTGGCAGCAATAGCAAAGAATAAGGCCATCAAAATATCGTTGACCAAGTAGTGCAAGGTCAGCGTGCGATGCCCGTGGTGATAGTGCCCGATTGGAGCGTGATCCCAAATCTTGAATTCAACAAAGTCGTGGTAACTCTTATAGTCGATATTCGCCCAAATTAGTGCGATGATCGCACCAAAGATCAAAAGTAGGGAATAGTTGGTTAAGAAATTCCATACGCGATACATGTGTGTGTCCTCACTCGTCTGCTCGATCAGCCTCGTTGGCATAGAGCATTTTTCCCACTTGGACAAATAAGATTGCCCCGATATTGCATTTTATTCCATGCATATGGATATCATCGACACGGAACGCATTGTTTTTATGCTTTATGGTTCACATAAGCATCTTTTATTTCAATTTTGACAATTTTTGTTTGGTCTTTGCGGACTATTCAAGATGAATTCGTAGATTTCGTAAAACTGGAAGAACGGACTTTATTTCGTCCGCACCTGAATCGCGCACCAACTCTGAAATAACAGGTGCGACCAATGCGATTGCATCGTCACGCGCCCGCACGCCAGCGGGACTGATCGCCACCAACTTACGCCGCGCATCATCCCAATCAGGTCGGATGTGAATATACCCAGAAATTTCCAATTTGCCCAATGTATTGGTCATTGCCCCGCGCGTGACATGAAAACTTTTGGCCAATTGCGCTGGTGTTTTTTCGCCCTTGGTATTTGCAAGATGATTAAGCACCGAAAAATGTGAAAGCTCCATACCCTTTGGCAATACACGATCCAACTGAATGCGTATGAGTTGATGCACCGTCAGGATTTCACCAAACAATGCAATTGCAAGGGCACTTTCGCTGTCAACCATGTCTTGGCTCGCTAAATGATTGATTTGACAGGATTGATGGTACACGGGCACGCGTGCTTTCAACAAGCGATAAATCCAGATCTGCATAAATTATGCCCTGATCTTCGCCCGCGTCAGCCAGGATTTCGCCCCAGGGTGAAACAATCATCGAGTGCCCGTATGTTTTTCTTGGGCGTCCCTGACTGGTTTGGTGTTCACCCGTTTGTGCTGCCGCAATCACAAAACAACCCGTTTCAATCGCACGCGCACGTAGCAACACTTCCCAGTGCGCGCGGCCCGTTGGTTGTGCAAAGGCCGCGGGTATCAGCAGAATTGATGCACCCGATTTTGCCAGTCCACGATATAAATGTGGAAAGCGTATGTCGTAGCAAATCGTCATTCCGATTTTGCCAAATGCGGTGTCTGCGATCACCGCATGATCGCCCGCGCGATATCCATCAGATTCGCGATATTGTTCCGTTTCCGAAAGTGTGACATCAAACATATGAATCTTATCATACTGCGCAACGATCTGACCCGATGGATCGATCATGAAAGATCGATTGGTAAATCGTTCGTCATCCGGCAACTTCAACGCCAGTGAACCAATGGAAATCCAAACCCCGAGCCGAGGGGCGCTGGCACACAATGCCGCCAAGGTTTGATCATCCTCCTGCAACGCCAAAACTTCGGTTTGGTGGCGACGCGAACTTGAAACACAGTTGGTCACCTCTGGTGTCGCAACAAATTGTGCTCCTGCTTCAGCGGCCTGTTGAACCATAGATAAGGTAAGTTCAAGGTTCGAAACTGGATCGTCAGACGCGCATAATTGCAGAGCCGCAATTTTCATCAAGATACCTGTAACAGCGGGTCAAGCTTTCCTGCGCGTTCCAAAGCATAAAGATCATCACACCCACCGACATGATGATCATCAATGAAAATTTGCGGAACCGTGCGACCACCATTGGATCGTTGGACCATTTCTTCTCGACGCTCTGGTTCGTTGGCGAGGTCTACTTCCACAAACTTAACATCTTTGCTTTGCAAAAGTCGTTTTGCAGCATGACAGTAACCACAGAGTGGGCTGGTATAAATTTGAATGCTCATCTCATCCTATCCTTTTCCAACCATTTAGGCGTTTTCTGTCACTCTTGCCAGTACAAGTACGGAAATATCCCCTGCCCCTGCCTGTTGAAGCGTTTTTGCTGCAGCACTCAGCGTTGCGCCCGAGGTCATTACATCATCAATCAAGACGATGTTTCGTTCCTTCAATCGCTGCGCCCTATCGGAGTTAATTTCAAAAGCATTTTCTAGAATTGAAAACCGTTCGTTTCGATTAACCTGCTTCAAAGGAACCGTTTTTCGGGGACGCCGCAGGATATCAGGCCTCAATTCAGCCCCAGAATGTTTCGAAACGTGTTTTGCCAATACTTCGGCTTGATTATATTTGCGTTGCAAAAATCGCTGCCAGTGAACTGGGATCGGGACAATTAATGTTTTTTCGGTTATGAGATCTGCCGCTATGTGCGACATCCAACCTGTGGCTGGCGCGGCAAGCTCTGGTCGATCACCATGTTTCAATTCAAGTATCATTTTGCGCGCCAAGCCTTGATAACGAAACACAGCCCGACCTTCGGCCCAAGGAGGTGGGTTTTGTATGCAGTCATCGCACTCTGCACCTGCGGTTTCCGTATCTCCAATCAACGATGCACCGCAACGAACACACGCGCAATCGGTATTAAACGGCATGTCGCGCCAACATGAACTACACAGCGCGTTTTCAGATTGCAGTTGTTCGCGAAACATAATGCACTGTGGTGGATACAACATGCGTATAGCAGTTTGAATTACAGGCGATTTCAGCATATCTGACCATTATGACAGGACAAAACCAATTAATTGACCGCAAGGCGCTTTTGCAAAACCGCGCGCGTCGTGTGACGCAACACGGAACGTTTTTGCACGACCTTGCGATCGCAGACGTTCAAGATCGGCTGATGATGGTTAACAAATCCTTTAAGGATATCGTGATCGTCACCGGGTGGGCAGATCCATGGGCCGCCGCCTTTCCTGAAGCACGGGTGATTGAGGACACAGATGTGTTGGATTTATCTGTGCAAGGCTGTGACTTGATCATCCATGCATTGGCCCTGCACTGCGCAAACGATCCCGTAGGACAGATCATTCAATGTGCACGCAGCCTGCGCGCGGATGGTTTGTTTATTGCGATCTGCTTTGGTGGTCAAACCTTGCAAGAACTTAGGAGTTCTTTGGCAACAGCAGAAAGCCAGATCACAGGCGGGCTATCGCCACGTGTCCTGCCCATGGCCGATCTTCAAGATTTGGGGGCATTGCTTCAGCGTGCGAACCTTGCGTTGCCGGTGGCGGATAGCGCGGCACAAACCGTGGCCTATCCAAATTTACTTACATTGATGAATGATCTACGTGCGATGGGTGAAGCCAACCCGATGACCGATCGTTCGCGACGCTTCACACCCCGCAGCCTGTTTCAGCGGGCAGAGGCAATTTACAAAACAGAATTTACAAATTCTGACGAACAGTTGATAGCAACCTTTGAACAGATTTTCCTGACTGGTTGGGCGCCGGACGAAAGTCAACAAAAGCCGCTGCGCCCAGGTTCCGCAAAAATGCGGCTTGCAGATGCACTTGGTGTCGCAGAACACAATTTGAAAGATTGACCACAGGCGTGATTGCCTTATGTCTGATGGGACTAACGGAATGACAAAAGAATGTTTGATAAAAATACGCCCCTAAGTTGCCCTGTACATGCAGCACCAGATCATCCCAAAGTACCAGAACCAAAAGTCGGGATCCTGATTGCCAATCTGGGAACGCCTGATAACTATGATTATTGGTCCATGCGTCGATATCTGGGTGAATTTTTGTCCGATAAACGCGTGATCGATTATCCCGCGTATCTTTGGCAACCGCTTCTTCAACTGATTATTCTGACATCTCGCCCCTTCCGTTCGGGCGCAGCCTATAAATCAATCTGGAATGAGGATGCGGGCGAAAGCCCCTTGATGACAATTACCAAGGCGCAGACAGCAAAGATCAAAGAGCGCGCCAATGAAATGTACGGCGATAAAGTCGTTGTGGATTTCGCCATGCGCTATGGCAATCCTTCGACCAAGTCTAAGGTGCGCGAAATGGTTGCGAAAGGGTGTTCGAAAATATTGTTCTTTCCATTGTATCCGCACTATGCAGGCGCGACGTCTGCAACTGCAAATGATCAGTTTTTCCGCGCTTTGATGGATGAAAAATGGCAGCCCATCGCACGTATTGTTGAGCCATATTTTGATGACGCAGCATATATTGAGGCCTTGGCGCAATCTGTTGAAAAGGCCTATGCAGAGGCGGAAAATAAACCAGAGGTTCTTGTCTGTTCATACCATGGCGTTCCAAAACGCTATCTGATGCAAGGCGACCCCTACCATTGCCAATGTCAAAAAACGACACGACTGTTAAAAGAGCGTTTGGGATGGGCCGACACAGATATCGTGACAACATTCCAATCCAAGTTCGGGCCAGAAGAGTGGTTAAAGCCATATACAGTAGAAGAAGTGGCACGACTTGCAGAAGAAGACGGCAAAAAGCGGATTGCTGTTATTGCACCTGCGTTTTCAGCAGACTGCATTGAGACATTAGAAGAGATTAACGAAGAAATTAAAGAAAGCTTTGAGGAAGCGGGCGGAGAAAAATTCACCTACATTCCGTGCCTGAATGATGATGACGCACATATAGATGCGCTGACACAGATCATCAGCCGGAACCTTCAAGGTTGGCTGTAATTTTTAAATCTTGTGCTTAAAGACACCAGTGGCCGTCGCGGCCACTGTTCCCAATTCATCGTTGACACGCGCTTCGGCAAAGAACGTTTTATATCCACCGCCCGTCACATTGGCGGTTGTGATCAAACGAGTGCCATTCGCTTTCGCCATGTAGTTTACCGACAGATTTAGTGTCATCACAATATGTGGCTTATCGGGATCACCCGTATATGATCCCGCAAATCCCATCGCCGTATCCAATACAGTGGCAAGCGCCCCGCCGTGCGGAATACCCTCACGATTTAATAAATGCGGACCAATCGGCATGACGAGTTTTGCAAACCCGTCGGACCATTCGACCAATTCATAGCCCATGTGTTTTTGAAAACCACTTAGCGGTTCGTTTAATTCAACAGGATGCATGCTCAAACCGTTTTTGCCGCGGCGAGGCCTTGGCGCACAAATTCATCAACATATTTTCCCAATCTCAATGCCCGTTGCGGATCCGCCGCATTTCCATCTAATGCGCGTTTTTTTACACCTTGCAGAATGCCCGCCATTCGGAAAAAACAAAAGGCCAAATAAAACCCAAAGTCATCAATGCCCGCGATCCCACGACGATCGCAATATTCATCAATGAATTCCTGATCAGTGGGCAGTCCATGTTTTGCGCGGTCCACTCCTGCTAAACCACGGCCGTCTTCGCCGACTGGCATGCGCCACTGCATGATAACGGCCGCAAGGTCCGCATATGGATGCCCAAGCGTTGACAATTCCCAATCAAGAACGGCCAAACAATCTGGTCCATCTTTTGAAAACAACAGATTATCTATCCGGTAATCGCCATGAACCAAGCTTCTTTGGCCATCGTCTTCTGGCATATTTTGATCCAGCCAGATCATCAAATCATCCATATCTGAAATACGTTTAGTTTCCGTCGCCTTATATTGTTTTGACCATCGATCGGTTTGGCGTCGAAAGTAATTTCCAGGTGCGCCATAATCGTCCAGACCACTCGCAGTCAGGTCAACCGCGTGAATTTCCGCCAGAACTCGGTTCATTTCAGAATAAATCGCTCTGCGCTGATCTACACTCACCTCAAGCAACTGCGGGTCATCAAAACTCTGCCCATCAATCATGTCCATCACATAAAATGAGGCACCGAGCACATCGTCGTCCTCGCAAAGTGCGTGCATTCTAGCGACAGGTACGTTTGTTTCAGACAAGGCACTTTGCACCTGAAACTCACGATCAACCGCATGTGCTGACTTTAACAAAACCCCAGGTGGCTTTCGCCGAAGAACATAGGATCCACCGCGCGCATCTAATCGAAATGTTGGATTGGACTGTCCACCAGCCAGTTTGATGATATCAAAAGGCCCTTCAAACCCTGGCACATGTTGTTTGAGCCATGGTTCTAATTTTGCGGGATTAACAAGTTCTTGTTCCATAATCACACATCCTAACTATAGGTTAACAGATGCTGCGTTTTCACAGAAACAAATGGGGTTTCGTTGAACGCATTCAGAAATAAGCCGCCCGTGCGACGCGAATAGATAAATGTCGACATAGAGGCATTTTTGATTTGCAGCTGAAGATCAACTTGCTTTGCGTGTGAGGCACCTAGCGCATTTGCGACAATCTTTGAAATTGCACCACCCGAGCTCACCACCAAGATTGTGTCACCCTCTAGTTCAAAAATCGTCTGCTGCGCGCGCTCCAGGCGTGCCTCAAATGTGGCCCAGGATTCTGGAGGGGTTGCAATTTCATCGTTCTGCCAATGAGCGAGAGTTTCACGGAGCAACCGAAAATGTGTTTTGCGATCCGTATGCAGTCCCGTGGGCGCTTTGCTGCCGGCAAAACGCGCGTCCAATAGACCTGTAAAATCGTATTCATTTAAGTCTGGTGTAACGATTTGATCTGTAATCTGCATTCGCATGCCATGTGATATACCCCTCAGGGTTTCGTCATGGCGCACCATGTCCCCGCGAACCCAACGATCTATTGTTACCCCTTGTTCCAAAAGTGCTGTGCCCAGCGCAACTGATTGTTCATGTCCAACCTCGGACAGTTTATCGTAATTCGCTTGGCCAAATTGCGCCTGACCGTGTCGAACAAATATGATCTTGGGCACTCTTATTCTCCCACGTAGTCGCGGCCGATCCATTTTGCGATCAATGCGTGCTTATCTTCGTTTTCAATTTCGACCTTAACTTCCCATACGTTTGTCACTTCACCCGGCCGCGATTCACGTAACTCTTGCAGGGTAAAGTGGCCGCGGATGCGTGCACCCGCTTTGACAGGCGCAAGGAATCTGATTTTATCGAACCCATAGTTTACGCCCATTTTTGATCCAATGATGTCCGGTACCACATCGTAAAACATGGCAGACAACATAGACAAAGTCAGAAAACCATGCGCGATTGTCGTTCCAAATGGTGTGTCTTTGGCGCGTTCCGTGTCGATATGAATGAATTGAAAATCCTCGGTATTTTTTGCGAAGTCATCAATGCGTGCTTGGTCAATCAAATACCACTCACTCGCGCCAAAACTTGTTCCAACCCGCGCGTGATATTCAGCGATTGTCATCTGTTTCGTCATTCATCTTCTCCAAAGATACTTGGGCCCGTCATGACGTTGATACCACCAGATACTGGAATAACCGCACCCGTGATGTAAGAGCCACCTGCACCACATAGGAACTGCATACATGCCGCAATATCTTCTGGACGTCCGACACGGCCAAGTGGCACACGCGCCCCAACACGATCTGCGCCGCTATCCTCTCCAATCACAAATTTAGTCATGCCTGACTGAAATGGACCAGGTGCCAACGCATTGACGGTGATATGTTGATCCGATAGTTCTTTTCCCAAAATACGCGTCATTTGATGCACCGCAGCCTTTGATGCCGCGTATGAATAGGCACCATCCCCCATCGGAATTTCACCCATCACTGAACCGACATTCACAACGCGTGCAGGATCATCAGGCGTAGACGATCCGGCCAATTTGTTGGCTAAACGCTGTGTCAAATGGAACATCCCCGCAACATTTAGATCAAAGACTTTTGCCCAAGCACTGTGTGGAAACGTTCCCAGTGGCGCGCCCCACGTGCGACCAGCATTATTCATTAAAATATGCAGCTTGTCCGTTTGGTTGTCCAAGTCATTGATTAATTGCTCGATGCCGTCTTCTGTTGCGACATCCCCCTGCATGGCATGCACACTGCCTGCGAAACCCAGGCAATTTATTTCATCGGCAGTCGCACGGCAGGCATCGATTTTCCGTGAGGCGATGAAAACCTGCGCACCTGCTGCGGCAAGCGCTGTCGTGGCCATCCTCCCGATGCCAGTAGCCCCGCCAGTGACAAGTGCCGTTTTCCCGTTCAGTTCAAAGAGCGCAGTTGGAGTCATGTTCGATCCTTTCGTTACTAAAACTATGAAAAAACAATCCAGCATGGTCCAGTAGGTTGTTTATCGCCGTAACGTCATCTTCCTATTCGGCAAGAGTTGCGAAGGACGCGAAACCCACGTATGTGAGTTAAAACTAAGCAAAAAGGTTTAGAATATTGGCAAACCACGTCTACCAAGGTGACTTACCCGATAATTTGAATTTAGGATCCATCGTTGCAATCGACTGTGAAACAATGGGCCTAAAACCATATCGTGATCGTTTATGTGTTGTCCAATTGTCAGGTGGGGATGGAAACGCACATTTGGTCCAGATCGCTAAGGGACAGAAATCTGCACCTAACCTGTGCAAATTGTTGGAAAATCAAGAGGTTTTAAAGCTATTCCACTTTGGTCGATTTGATATTGCCGCGATGTATCATGCATTCGGCGCTTTGACCGCACCTGTTTACTGCACAAAAATTGCAAGCAAATTGGTGCGTACATATACCGACAGACATGGTTTGAAAAACCTTCTTCAGGAATTGTTAGACGTCGACATATCCAAACAGCAACAATCCAGCGATTGGGGTGCAGATAAGCTTTCAGATGCACAAGTGTCCTATGCGGCCTCAGATGTTCTTTATCTGCATCGTTTACGCGATGTACTGAATGAACGGTTGGAAAGGGAAGAACGTGCAGGAATTGCACAAGCCTGTTTCGATTTTCTACCACAACGTGCCTTGCTTGATTTAAAAGGCTGGCCCGACGAAGATATCTTTTCGCACTGATTCACAATGGCAGGGCGCAAGTTGACATATTCACAGAGCATATTTGCTGTGAAAATCATTTTGCCCTCGGTTGCGATCCTGTTAATCATCGGTGTTTTTGCCCTATCACGCGGGCAAACCGATCAAACCAACTTGCCCTTTTCCGTTCGTGAAATTAGCGAACGGTTAAGAGAACAAGCTGTTGCCAATCCACTTTACATCGGTTCGACACAGAACGGCACTGAAGTCCGAGTATCCGCCGAACGACTGGTACCCGCGCAGGGCGATCAAGAGGTTACTATGTTTACGACTGTGCGTGCAGAATTTATCGATGATCAAATTTCCATAGGCATCATCACGGCAAACCAAGCACGTTTGGATACCGCAGCAGACACCGTTGAATTCATCGGCGATGTCGTGATGACCGGTGATGAAATGCGACAAGTGAATGCGGGGAAACTGCTCACAAATCGCGATATGACCACTTCTGTTTTTGATGGGAGTGTACAGTTAATTGATCGAAATAATTCAATCACCTCAGAAAAATTGGAGATATTTCGCCAAACTTCCACCTCGCCCCGTAGATTTGTTTTTACTGACAACGTGAAACTGATATACAATCCTGAGCAATAACGAATTGGACGCTTTATGACATTTCTTCGTACGATATTGGTTTTTATTTTTACGACCACATACGTTGTTGCCCAAGATACTGCGGGACAATTCGGATCATTGGCTGAAGATAGCAGTCAACCGATTGAGGCGCAGGCTGACAAAATGGAAATTGACGAAGTAACTGGTCAAATTCAGATGTCTGGAGCTGTTGAAATTATTCAAGGGCTTACAAAATTAACCGCTGCGTTTGTTCGAATTGAATACACTGAAGACCAAAGTGACATAGAAACAATTTATGCATCTGGCTCGGTCTATTTAGAGAGTTCTGGCGACGTCGCCAAAGGTGACGAGGCGACATATCAATTGTCCGAGAACATGATCTATTTAAACGGCAACGCAATGTTTTTGCAGGCGGGCAATACACTTAATGCTGAGAACATTGAATTGAACACAGACACTGGATCGGCTGTGATGACAGGCCGCGTGTCCACAACGTTGATCCCGGGGGGTAATTGACGTTGGCCGAAGCAACATTAAACGAAGTGTCATCAGACTCTGGGCTCACCATTAAAGGCCTAAGAAAAAGTTACAAAAAACGCACCGTGATCCATGATGTGTCAATGCAGTTACGTCGCGGTGAAGTTGTTGCATTGCTTGGACCGAACGGATCTGGCAAAACGACAACGTTTTATTCGATTGCTGGTTTGGTCAACCCTGATGGCGGCCAAGTCAAGGTTGATGGTGTCGATGTTTCTACCCTACCCATGTATCGTCGCGCCCGACTTGGCATTGGATATTTACCCCAAGAGGTGTCCATTTTTCGCGGGTTAAGCGTGGAAGACAACATCTCAGCGATTTTAGATGTGTCAGAACCTGATCGTCATACACGTCGCGAACGATTGGAAGAATTGCTTGGTGAATTTTCCATCGAACACCTAAGAAGAACATCTGCCGTTGCATTATCAGGTGGGGAACGCCGACGCGTCGAAATTGCCAGAGCCCTGGCAGCAAAGCCCAAATATCTATTATTAGACGAACCATTTGCTGGCGTTGACCCAATTTCAGTCAGCGACATTCGTGATTTAGTTTCGGACCTTAAGACGCGTGGTATTGGTGTTCTGATTACGGATCACAATGTGCGAGAAACTTTGGAAATCGTGGATCGCGCGTACATCCTACATGATGGAAAAGTTCTTATGTCTGGGACGGCGGACGAAGTTGTTTCAGATGCGAATGTGAAACGTGTTTATCTGGGTGATAATTTTAAAATCGTTTGATCTATATCACAAAAATTCGATCTTAAGGTTGACACAAGGCCCCTTCGTCGCCTTCTATAAAGGGGTAGAGAAGTTTTCTAGGCGAGTCTTTTACCAAGAAAATGGATTAAAGCGTCCCCTCTTGTTCTCTGCCATTTCCTGATACGGACGTCCACAACGCCCGCGATGTGGTAATGCCTTTGGGCACGTGGATGTTTCGTGAATTATTAAAGGAGTTACAATGCGTTATCAAATTTCTGGAATGCATATCGATATCGGTCAAGCCCTACAAACTCATGTCAAAAACGAACTCGGTGATGCGGTCATCAAATACGCCGAGCGA
>JAKMGV010000145.1 GCA_022424725.1 Paracoccaceae bacterium | reverse complement strand
CGCATTTCCCAAACCGGTAGAGAGCCCCGCGCCAAAGAAGCGACCCAATTCAACGGATCTTTATGCCGCCTTGGATTTGGGAACAAATAGTTGTCGCATGCTGATTGCCCAACCCAAGGGCAATCAATTTCATGTGGTCGACAGTTTTTCCAAATCGGTGCAATTGGGCGCCGGGTTGGAACGCACAGGTCGGTTAAACCGTGGCTCGATGCAGCGCACGGTACAGGCGCTGCGTGTGTGCCAACAAAAACTGAAATCCCATCGCGTCAAACACATGCGTCTGGTCGCGACCGAGGCATGTCGGCGCGCAGAAAATTCGCGTCAATTCCTGAACCAAGTGCGGCGGGAAACGGGGATCAAACTTGAGATCATTAAACCCGAGGAAGAGGCCCGTTTGGCCGTGATTTCCTGTGCGCCCTTGGTGTCCACCAATACAGAACAATTGTTGGTCGTGGATATTGGCGGGGGATCAACCGAATTGGTGTGGATTGATTTATCCGCAGTTCCGAAATGGGAACGTCCCAGATCGA
Organism: Paracoccaceae bacterium; assembly: GCA_022424725.1. Lineage (GTDB taxonomy): Bacteria > Pseudomonadota > Alphaproteobacteria > Rhodobacterales > Rhodobacteraceae > HIMB11. The sequence goes on along the minus strand of JAKMGV010000145.1, from coordinate 4,399 downwards.
TTATGCGTTTGCATGCAGGATTTCACACCCCCGACAGCCCGTTTCCCGCGGCCAAGGTGGTGGATTGGATTTCCATCCCGCTGGGGGTTGCCACCCTGCGCGATAATTTCAGAGATGTGGAAGATGACGCCGCGCGCTATGCCTTGATGAGTTGCCATTTTGAGGAACGCTTGGCCGATTTCGCCCCCTATGCCGATCAACAAACCCGTGAAGGGTTTCAAATCATTGGCACCTCGGGTACGGTCACAACGGTGGCTGCATCGCATCTGGGCCTGAAACGATATGATCGCACCAAGGTGGATGGGCTGCGCATGACATCGGATCAGATTGATCATGTGATTGATGGGTATCTGCAGTTGGGTCCTGATGGGCGCCGCTCTGATCCGCGGATCGGGTCGGATCGTCAGGCATTGATCATGTCGGGCGCTGCGATTTTGCAGGCGCTGTTGCGCTCTTGGCCGACCGATCGTTTGTCGGTGGCCGATCGAGGTCTGCGCGAAGGGTTACTTTATGCGCAGATGTGTGCAAATGGCGTCTTGGAAGACGGGCCATACTGATCTAAGACGGGGCTGATCTGGGGCGCCCACAACAATCAGGGCGCGTCGTCAAAGGACAATAAGAATGGCAAAGCAGACAAAAAATTCATCGGGACGTGGTCAACGTGATTTGAAGGTTAAGGTCAAATCCGCGCGTGGACGCACAGTGTCCCAAGTGAAATGGCTGCAGCGTCAGTTGAATGATCCCTATGTAAAACGCGCCAAGTCCGAAGGATACCGTGGCCGCGCCGCATTTAAAATATTGGAATTGGATGAAAAATTCCGCTTTTTGGTGCCTGGTGCGCGTGTAGTGGATTTGGGCTGTGCGCCGGGTGGCTGGTGTCAGGTTGCGGTGAAACGCGTTAATGCTCTGGGCGAACGGCGTGATAAAGCGGTTGGAACCGTGTTGGGCGTTGATCTGCAAGAAGTGGAGCCCATCGCAGGGGCCGAAATTCATCAATTGGATTTCCTAAGCGATGATGCGGATTTAAAGGTCAAGGAATGGTTGGGTGGCCCTGCGCATGTTGTGATGTCGGATATGGCGGCCTCAAGCTCGGGGCACAAACAAACCGACCATTTGCGCATCGTTGCCCTGTGCGAGGCCGCGGCCTATTTCGCGTTTGATGTTCTTGAACCTGATGGGACTTTTGTGGCCAAGGTTTTGGCAGGGGGCGCAGAGGGAGAATTGCAAAAATTGCTGAAACAGCGGTTCAAAAAGGTGATGAACATCAAACCTCCCAGCAGTCGGGCCGATAGTTCAGAAAAATTTGTGGTGGCCACAGGTTATCGTGGATCAACCAATGACGATCCCCTTGGCGCATGACCAAAGCGTTTTTTAAATGCGCGCGTTAGGGCGGCTGGGCTTTCATACCCCGTTCTGACGGCGATTTCGGTGATTTGTAGGCTGCTGCTTTCCACCAAATGTCGCGCGGCACTTAGGCGGATGTGGCGATAGACCTGTCCCGGTGTTGCTCCCAAGGCAGCCTGAAATCGCCGTGACAATGTTTTGGGGGGGCAGGCCACCTGACGCGAAATTTCATTCAACATCATGGGCGTTTCGATATTTCGATGCATCAGGTCGATGGCACGTTGCACAGGGCCGCTTGGCCCGCTGCCAATATGGCGTGGGCGCAGATCATCGCGCCGCATGAACAGGGCATCAATATCCAGCGCAATACCATGACCAATATGATCGCAGATCAATTCGCGGGTCAGATCATAGGCCGATGTTGCGCCCGCACATGTCACACGGTTGTCATCGCGCACCAAACGTTCACGTAGTGGTTCAACATTCAGAAAACGTTCGGAAAAACTGTCCAGGATGTCCCAGTGTACCGTTGCGCGTTTGTGTTCCAATAGCCCTGCTGACGCCATCAACCACGCCCCCGTATCCAACCCGATCATAACCTTGCATGTCGTGGCAACTTTTGCCAATGCACGACGGGTAATTGGGGTATCATGCGCGTCGTAATCATAACTGGCGATCACAAACAAATAGTCGAATTGCGGCGCATCTGCGATTGCGCAATCGGTCAAAACGCTCAGCTGTGAAGAAGACGTCACAACACCTTGGTTTAATCCGACAAACGCCCAATCATAAACCTGTCGGTCGCCCAGTGTATTTGCCGCACGCATGGGTTCCACACAATTGGCCAAACACATGTTTGAAAAGCGCTCAAACAAGAGAAAGCCAACCGAAACGGGCGCATGGGATTGAATTGACCATTTTTGCATTAATTATGACCATTACTGCAAATCGCGATGCAAATACAAGCGCGATCATATCGTATCACACGTGCAAGACGAGGATTCTTATGCCCCTAACAATGAATAAAGAGGTGTTCATCACCTGTGCGGTTACTGGTTCTGGTGGAACCCAAGACAGAAGCCCCCACGTGCCCCGCAGTCCAAAACAAATCGCCGACAGTGCGATTGCCGCGGCCAAGGCGGGTGCGGCGGTTGTTCATTGCCATGTGCGTGACCCAGAAACAGGCGCGCCCAGCCGTAAATTGGAATATTATCGCGAAGTGACAGATAGCATTCGCGATGCGGATGTGGACGTTGTGCTGAACCTAACCGCAGGCATGGGCGGAGATATGGTTTTTGGCGGGCCCGACAACCCCTTGCCCTTAAACGAGGCTGGAACCGACATGATCGGCGCGGAAGAGCGCGTGGCCCATGTTGCAGAATGTTTGCCAGAAATTTGCACGCTTGATTGTGGCACTATGAACTTTGCCGAGGCGGATTACGTCATGACCAATACGCCTGGTATGCTGCAGGCCATGGGGAAAATGATGACCGATCTGGGGGTGAAGCCAGAGATCGAGGCCTTTGATACAGGGCATCTGTGGTATGCAAAACAATTGGTGGATGACGGAATTTTGGAACGCGATGCCTTGGTGCAGCTGTGCATGGGCGTGCCATGGGGCGCACCCGATGATTTGAACACATTCATGGCGATGGTGAACAATGTGCCGCCCGAATGGACGTTCAGTGCATTCGCCTTGGGACGCAATCAAATGGCCTATGTTGCGGCAGCCGTGCTGGCAGGGGGCAATGTGCGCGTCGGATTGGAAGATAACCTATGGCTGGATAAGGGCGTGTTGGCAACGAACGAACAATTGGTGACCCGCGCCAAAGGTATCATCGAAGGGATGGGCGCGCGCGTTATCGGCCCTGCTGAAGTGCGTGAAAAACTGCGCCTAACGAAACGCGCACCGCGCGGCTGATGCAATGATGCGGTGTCTGACATTATTCGTAATGCTCATCTTGCTTGGGGCCTGCCAAGAAGAGCTGGCCCCGAACCCCGAACCTGCGTTGCCGCCCGAATTGGTCGCACAGGAACAGGCAAACCAAGATTGTCTGAAGGCGGGCGGAACGCCCGTGATCAAAGGATTTGGCATTTCGATCTGTCAGGTGAAAACAAAAGACGGGGGTAAATCCTGTTCCTCCTCGGACGAGTGTGAAGGGTTCTGTTTGGCCGAGGGACAAATATGCACATCCCATAGCCCCCATTTCGGGTGCTTTGAAACTTATGAAAATGGGCAACGCCCAACACTATGCGTGGATTAAAATGACAAAAACAGTTGCAATTATTGGTGGTGGTGTAATCGGGGGCGGTTGGCTCGCTCGGTTTCTGCTAAATGGCTGGAATATCAATCTGTTCGACCCTGATCCTGAGGCCGAACGCAAGGTGAATGAGGTATTGGTAAACGCGCGTCACGCGCTGCCGATGCTGTATGATGTGGCACTGCCAGCCGAAGGAACGTTGCACATTTGCGATACGATGCAAGATGCAGTTCAAAACGCCGACTGGATCCAAGAAAGCGTGCCAGAACGTTTGGATATCAAACATAAAGTCATTGCCGAAATTCAGGCGCATTGCCGTGCAGATGCCATCATCGGTTCATCAACATCTGGCTTTAAACCATCGGAATTGCAGGAAAAAACCGACAATAAAGGGCAGATTTTTGTCACGCATCCGTTTAACCCTGTTTACCTGCTGCCACTGATCGAATTGGTACCATCTCCCGAAAACGCGCCTGCGGATATCGAACGAGCCAAGGACTTGTTATCCTCTGTCGGCTTATACCCATTGCACGTGCGCAAAGAAATTGACGCGCATATCGCCGATCGTTTCCTTGAGGCGGTTTGGCGCGAAGGATTGTGGTTGATCAAAGATGGTATTGCAACGACCGAAGAAATCGACAATGCGATCCGCTATGGCTTTGGCCTACGTTGGGCGCAAATGGGGTTGTTTGAGACCTACCGCATCGCGGGGGGTGAGGCGGGCATGGCCCATTTCATCGCGCAATTCGGCCCCTGTTTAGGATGGCCATGGACCAAACTGATGGATGTGCCCG
>JAKMGV010000040.1 GCA_022424725.1 Paracoccaceae bacterium | reverse complement strand
GATTTGCACGCCTTGCATCCCACACACAGGGCCATGGCATCGGCCATGTCATCGGATGCAAAGGCATCATCGCCCAATTGGCCCGTTAATGCCAAACGCAACACATTGGCGCGTCCCCGCGTCAGGTCCTTTTCCGCGCCTGTAACGCGGAAGGATGGGCACATCACACCCCCAACGCTTTTGCGACAGGCGCCATTATTGTTACACATTTCCACTGCACCCGCTAAACCACCGGGCCATGCATTCCAATCAAACACGGTATCTGGTGTTTGGGGTGCGTAATTTTCGGGCCAACGGGTAATGGACCGTTCGTCCATTTTGGGGGATCGCGTGATTTTACCCGGATTCAATACGGCGTCAGGATCAAAGCGATCTTTGACCGTTTCAAAAATGCGGATCATTTTGGACCCATACATCCGTTCGTGAAACTCCGAACGCACGATGCCGTCCCCATGTTCGCCTGAATGCGAACCCTTGAACTTCGCGACAAGATCAAAGGCCTCTTCCGCGATGGCCCGCATTTGGCGTAATCCCAAATCCTGTCGCAGGTTCAAAACAGGCCGTACATGCAATAACCCGACAGAGGCATGCGCATACCAAGTGCCGTCGGTCCCATGTTTGTGAAAGACATCTGTCAACTGGCTGGTAAAGTCGGCCAGATGTTCCAACGGAACGGCGCAATCCTCGACAAAGGATACGGGCTTTCCCTCACTGCGCATGGACATCATGATGTTGAGGCCTTGTGTGCGCACGCCCCAAATGCGTGCTTGGAATGCGGGGTCCTCAACCTTAAATACACCCCCTGTGGCTTTGTTCGTATCACTCCATGAAAAGCCGAGGTCACCCATCAACTCGACCAGCGCATTGAGGCGCTTTTTGTTCTCCTCTGGCGTTTCGGCAAATTCCACCAAGAGCAGGGCGGCAGGATTACCTTGGACGAAGCTTTCAACCACGGGTCGAAACTGTGGGATATCGCGCCCCAATTGGATCATGTTGTGATCGACCAATTCAACGGCAACAGGGCCCAGTTTCACGATATGCTGTGCGGCATCCATCGCGGCATAAAACGTCGGGAAATGACACACGCCCAGTGTTTTCGTCCCCAGTACAGGGGATAATTTCAAATCAATGCTTTTTGTTAGGGCCAGTGTTCCTTCGGAGCCGACCAGCAGGTGGCCAATGTGGGGCGCATCGCCCAAGAGGGCATCAATGTTGTAACCCCCAACACGCCGCTGTACTTTGGGGAAACGGGTGGTGATTTCATCCTGTTCCTGCAGGGCAAGCGCACGCATATCCGCATCCAATGTTTGCGTTGTGTCGGCATATTCAAACCGCCGAGTTGTGCCATCCACGGTCATTGCGTTCAGGGCGCGCACATTGTCTTGCATCTTGCCATATCGGATTGAACGTGACCCACAGGAATTGTTCGCCGCCATCCCCCCGAGTGTCGCGCGGGATGCCGTTGAAACATCAACAGGATACCACCATCCATCTAATTTCAATTGACGATTTAGATTGTCCAAAACCAACCCAGGCTGCACCGTGGCTGTTCCTGCATCTGCGTCATAGTCCAGAATGCTGTTCAAATGTTTGGTGAAATCAATGACCAAGGCATCGTTCACAGTTTGCCCTGATTGCGATGTGCCCCCACCGCGCGGCAAAAGTGAAATACCCTCAGCCTTGGCGAAATCCAGCGCTGCTTCCACATCCTGCCATGTTTTTGGGACCATGACCGCCTGTGGCATGATCTGATAAATCGAGGCATCTGTCGCATAGCGACCGCGATCAAAAGAGGACTTCAGAATGTCGCCTTCGATTTGTTTTTTCAAACGATCATAGTCTGCCATTTCACTTGACCTTTCCTGTCATCACATTCACCCTTGTAAGAGTGTAGTGCAACTTTTTTCGGTTAACAGTATGAGATCAGGACGTCACTTTCTTCAAATCCCAGGGCCCACCAATACACCCGAGCGTATTTTGCGTGCGATGCATCGGTCGGTCATTGATCACCGTGGGCCAGAGTTCGCGGAATTGGGCCTAGGTTTGCTGCGTGATATAAAGCCCGTTTTCCAAACCCAAGGCCGTGTTGTTATCTATCCCGCCTCTGGCACCGGCGCGTGGGAGGCTGCGTTGGTTAATGTGTTACAGCCGGGTGATCAGGTGTTGATGTATGAAACGGGTCAGTTTTCCACATTGTGGAAAAACATGGCGACCAAACTGGGGTATGATCCCATCTTTATCGCGGGTGACTGGCGACGCGGTGTTGATGCAAATTTAATTGCCGAAGCACTGGCCAAAGACACGGATCACAAGATTAAGGCCGTTTGCGTTGTTCATAACGACACGGCAACAGGCATTACATCCGATATCGGTGCCTTACGTTCGGCAATTGATGGGGTATCGCATCCCGCGCTTCTGATGGTGGATACGATTTCATCCCTTGGCTCTATTGATTTTAAAACAGACGCATGGGGCGTTGATGTTGTCGTTGCAGGATCGCAAAAGGGATTGATGCTGCCCCCTGGTTTATCCTTCAATGCCATTTCGGAAAAAGCATGGGCCGCATGTCAGGCGGGTGGTGATCGCCGTTCCTATTGGGATTGGCGCGATATGATCACACCGAATGACGCGGGTTATTTCCCCTATACCCCTGCCACAACCCTTCTTTATGGATTGCGAGAGGCCTTGGATATGTTGGCAGAAGAAGGTTTGGAACAGGTGTTTGCGCGTCACGCGCGGCACGCATCCGCGACCCGCGCAGCGGTTGAGGCATGGGGGTTAGAGATTTTGGCGTTAAACCCAGACGAACGATCAAACAGCCTGACCGCCGTGTTAATGCCAAATGGGCAGGGGGGTGATGCACTGCGCGCCGAAATTTTGGACGGATTTGATATGTCCCTAGGCACAGGGTTGAAGAAAGTCGCCAATAAAATTTTCCGCATCGGCCATTTGGGCGACTTTAATGATTTGATGTTGATGGGCACGCTAAGTGGGGTGGAAATGGGCATGATACGGGCAGGCGTGCCGCATCAATCAGGTGGTGCGCAAAGCGCGTTAAAATACCTTGCCGATCACCGCATTTGATTTAACCACGGTCGAAATCATTACGATTTTTACAGCCTACCTTTTTGCCGCAACGGCAAAGGGCGTGACAGGTTTGGGGTTTTCAACAACCTGCCTGCCAATTTTGGTGTTTGCGATTGGGTTAAAGGATGCACTTTCATTGGTTTTGATCCCATCGATTTGTTCCAACCTTGTCGTAATGCGTCAAGTGGGGCAGTTTAATTCAACGATCCTGCGGTTTTGGCCAATGCTGCTGGCAACCATTCCGGGTTTGATCCTGGGGCTATGGGTACTGTCGGGGATTGATGGAGATCGGGCCAAGGTTGTGTTTGGCCTTGTCTTACTGATGTGGTGTGGGTTTTCATTTCTGAAACCCGACCTTCGATTGCCTGCTGGATTAGAGGGGCGATTGGCGCCTGTTTCTGGTATTTGCACGGGATTTTTAAATGGGCTGACGGGATCACAGGTAATGCCTGCGGTCCCATTTTTGATGTCGCTTCACCTTGGGCGCAACGCATTCATTCAGGCGGCCAATTGTTCCTTTACAATGTCCAGCCTGATCATGATGGCGGGATTGGGATATCTGGGGTTGTTCACAGGAACAGATGTGGTGATTTCGACCGCAGGAGTGGTCTGCGTATTCATCGGTGTGAAATTTGGAACCGCGATCCGCGAACGCCTGTCGGAAAGCGCATTTCGAAATATCATTTTGGCAATGTTAACACTGATGAGCATCAGTTTGTTAATGTCGTCGTTCGCCGCGCCAAGTTAACGAATTCCTTTGGCGCGACCCTTGGATTTCGCGATTATGCGCCGACCAATGTGGCGTTCACGGGCGCCTCTGACTTTGCGTCTGTGGCGTCGATTTGCGTTGTCAAATCCGCAAGAAAGGCCGCCTTTAGCGCATCCATATCGTGTGCCTGTGAATAGTTCAGATGATGCAGTGCGTTATGTGCGCCGATGGATGCGCGCACCACAGCAAAAATTTGGGAGAGTGCATTGAACATAATAAACCCCACTCAATTAAATGTGGATTTCGTAAGATTTGTTAAAACTTGCGGCTGACTTTTCGCCTGATGCGACCATCCAGTTTACGAATGCGTTCCATAGCTTTTTCATAATGTCATTCCTTTTGTTTACGTGGGTTACGTAATGGGGAATGGCACGAATGACATCTATAGATTTGGAATTGCCGCTATGCACCAGCGTCATGCCTGTGAATTTCTGCGGTGTTTCAGGCTTGCGGTCTATTGTTCCAACGCAACGACTAGTTCGTTGGCACGATTGTCTTTGACATAGCGGCGTCCAACATCGGTTAGATAGGCGTCAATGGTCAAAAGGCCCGCTTGTTGGCCTATTTGAATGGCCGTATCCCAATCGTTGATTGCATGGCGCAGGGCAATGTCCTCTAACAACCATTCACGCGCCCAAAAATCTGTCATGGTTCCCATAGAACCCTCCATACTGTGGCGTCGTTCAATACTAATACGCGGGTGATCCACTATCGGATCACTTTCAGGCCGTGCCGCTGTGTAGTTGCTCCTGAAGGACAAAGGTTCCCGCGCCAAGATCCGCATGCACATCACGGCTCTTTTCATCGCGGTCAAATTTTTCACGCGCAAGGTACCTGCCCAGTTCGGTTAATTGCCCGTTTTGATCCAAATATCCTGCGGTTTTTGCAATATCGACTATTCTGCTGATATCATTCGTATCGTGACGTTCCCCAGTGTGGCGAAGCAGCCGTTCACGCGCCCAAAAGTCTCTCATGGTTCCCATGCAGCTCTCCTTGTGGTTGGCGTCGTTCCAAAGTGTTTACGTTGTGCGCTTGGGAATGGATCACATCCCTGCGGTTAGAGTGCTTAAAACCACTCTAATACTACGCGCATGAACAATAGGCTGGGCAATAACATGAAAAATGTAATGCAAAAACGTTCGGCGAGTTTGCCCCACCCATCAAAGGGATCTTGGAATTTATCTGACATATGCATTCTCCTTATATGACGGAAAGGTAGATCTGCGCGTTTCGCGGTCAATACGTAACACTGTGCAATAAAAATGTGACAGAGTGTCTAGGGAACTTTACTTGTCAATCGCATGACCGATACTAATTTTTAAACAACTTGAACTATCGGACGGACACTATGATCGAGTATGGGCACAACGGATTGTTGGTATTCCTGTCCTTGCTTGTTGCCTTAGTGGCAGGTTTCACGGGGCTTAGCCTGACCAAGGATCTGTCGTCCAAGTCTTTTTCACAACGTAAAATCGCGGTGGCGCTTGCATCCTTTGCGCTTGGGGGTGGGATTTGGTCAATGCATTTCGTTGCAATGCTTGGTCTGCAAATGCCCATTCTATTTTATTACGATGCTGCGATCACATTGGTGTCTGCACTGATCGCAGTATTACTTGTCGCGGTGGCGCTTGGGCTGCTCCATTTCACAAACCGTACGCCTGTGACGATCATCGCGGCAGGGTGTATCACTGGGATAGGAATTCTAGCTATGCATTATGTTGGCATGGCGGGATTGCAACTGTGTCGTGCGGTTTACACTGCGCCGGGTCTGTTGATCGCATCTGTTGCCGCGATGTTCATGTGTATCATGGCCTTTCGCGTCGCATATACCAATCGCAATGACAAAAACATCGTGATTGGAACGGTCGGTTTTGGAGGTGCAGTATTTTCCGTGCATTTTTTTGCCATGTGGGGCACGAATTTTGTTGCGGTGGATCAGATTACTGAATTCGGGCCCACCATTAATAATGAGATTATGGCGATTGGTGTCATCTTAACCAGCTTTGTCATCCTTGGTGCCTTTTTATGGGTCAGCGCGACATTTCTAACACCGCCTTCAGTCACGAAGGAGGAAGAGAGTGACGCGCCAATGACAGAACGTGTCGTCTTACCCTGTGAAAGCGATGGCAAGCGTGTCTTTGTTCTGGCGCAGGATGTATCGTTCTTGCGTGCGGACGGGCATTACACGCAGGTTTACACAGATGAAGGGCGCCTGTTTTGCGCATGGCCCATCACACAGGCCGCAATGCGATTGTTGCCCACAGGGTTCATACAAGTCCACCGCAGCTATTTGGTGAACCCAAGCAAGATCGCGCGATTTGAACGGGGCAAGGACAAGGGCAGCATTTTGTTCGCCCAAGACCTGTTGCCCCCTGTTCCCGTGAGTCGATCAAAAGTCAAAGACGTCCAGGAATTGATGGCGGCGCAGGTCGGCGCAATTCGTGCAAATTGACGCGCATTTCGTGAGAAATCCCAGCTTTTGATGCATTCCGCAGTGCCTTTGCAGTGCCAGAATGTCTCACTCTCGTTAGCTTTGAACATTTGCTTAAAGGGAGGAAAGCTAGTGATTCCAGCATCGTTTGAATATCACAGACCCACGGATATGGCGGGTGTCCTATCCATATTGGTGGAACATGGGGATGACGCACGCGTGATGGCGGGTGGGCACAGTTTGATCCCGATGATGAAACTGCGTATGGCCGATGTGCCGCATCTGATCGACCTGCAGGACGTAGGTGGACTGGCGGGTATTACCGTGGGCGACACAATTACCATTGGTGCAATGGTCACCCAATCCGACATCATTTTGCATGACGCGCTTGCCGATGCGGCACCGATCTTGCGCGAAGCTTCACTCCAAATTGCGGACCCGCAGGTGCGCTACATGGGGACAGTGGGTGGCAACGTGGCCAATGGTGATCCGGGCAACGACATGCCGGGATTGATGCAATGTTTGGATGCAACGTTCACAGTTGTGGGTCCAAATGGCGAACGCAAAATTCCTGCACGGGAATTTTATGAGGCCGCGTATATGACAGGCCGCGAAGACGACGAGGTGATGACCGCAGTGTCCTTCGCGAAACCCGTTGGTGGTCACGCCTACGAAAAACAAAAACGCAAGATTGGCGATTATGCCACCGCAGCGGCCGCAGTTCAGATTGTCAAGGATGGCGGAACCTGCGCCAGTGCGTCGATCGCAATGACAAACCTTAGCGACACACCTGTTTATTCCGCGGCCGCAGGGGACGCATTGGTGGGCACATCTGTAGACGGGGATGCGATTAAGGCAGCCGTCAGTGCGATGCTAAATGACATCGATCCAGTAGAAGACAACCGCGGTCCAGTTGCATTCAAACGCCATGTCGCTGGCGTGATTTTGGCCCGCGCGATTGAGCGCGCATGGTCACGCGCGTGAGGAGAGGACAATGACACAGAAAAACCAATATAAACTCAACGTAAACGGCCAAACTGTCGAAGTGACAGCCGAACCACGTGAATTGCTGATCTATACTTTGCGGGAGCAGTTGAACATAACGGGGCCGCATATTGGGTGTGAAACCTCCCATTGTGGGGCCTGCACAGTCACGATTGACGGGAAATCCGTCAAATCATGCACAATGTTCGTAGCCCAAGCCGAGGGCAAAGAAATCACAACGATTGAGGGATTGGGCAGTCCAGACGCGCTGCACCCCTTGCAAGAGGCCTTTAAAGAGCATCACGGACTTCAGTGTGGGTATTGCACACCAGGCATGATCACACGTGCTTCAAAACTCCTCGAGGAAATCCCAAACCCTACCGAAGAAGAAATTCGTTTTGGGATGGCGGGCAATATCTGCCGCTGCACAGGGTATCAAAACATCGTGAAATCAATCAAAGCAGCAGCCGCTGAGATCAACGCAGCGAAGGAGGCAGCACAATGAAGGACGAAGCAGTAACACGCGAAGATCGCGTCGCAAGCCTGAAGGGGATGGGGTGCTCGCGCAAGCGGGTCGAAGATGCACGCTTTACCCAAGGCAAAGGCAATTATGTCGATGACATCAAATTGGACGGAATGCTGTTTGGTGATTTCGTGCGTTCGCCCTATGCGCACGCAAAAATCACTAACATTGATACCTCCGCCGCAATGGAGGTGCCGGGTGTTTTGGCGGTTCTAACGGCCGCAGATTTAGCCCCCCTTGGGCTTCACTGGATGCCAACGCTTGCAGGGGACAAACAAATGGTTTTGGCCGATGGCAAGGTGTTGTTTCAAGGCCAAGAAGTCGCCTTTGTCGTCGCAGAAGATCGCTATGCAGCAGCTGATGGGATCGAAGCGGTTGAGGTAGAATACGAAGAATTACCTGTGATTGTAGATCCGTTTGAGGCGTTGCAATCCGATGTGATTTTGCGCCCTGACACTGTAGGCGAAGACGGATCACCGTCTGATGGCGCACATGGGCCACGCAAACACCATAACCATATTTTCACATGGGAATGCGGGGACAAGGATCCGACCGAGCAGGTGATTGCAAACGCCGAGGTCGTCGCAGAAGAATCCATGTATTATCACCGCACGCACCCATGTCCGTTGGAAACATGCGGGTGTGTCGCGTCCATGGATAAGGTGAACGGAAAACTAACCCTATGGGGAACATTCCAAGCACCGCACGCAATCCGAACTGTTGTTTCGCTGATCTCTGGCATCGAAGAACACAACATCCGCGTCATCTCACCCGATATTGGCGGCGGCTTTGGTAACAAAGTGGGGGCCTATCCCGGCTATGTCTGTTCTGTCGTGGCCTCAATCGTGACGGGTAAGCCTGTGAAGTGGATCGAAGACCGCATGGACAATCTGATGACCACGGCGTTCGCCCGTGATTATTGGATGAAAGGGCGCATTTCTGCTACCAAAGACGGGAAAATCACAGGGCTGCATTGTCATGTGACAGCGGATCACGGCGGATTTGACGCCTGCGCAGACCCCACAAAGTTCCCAGCAGGGTTCATGAACATCTGCACGGGGTCCTATGACATTCCGACCGCGTTTTTGGAAGTGGACGGCGTTTACACGAACAAGGCACCGGGCGGCGTCAGCTATCGGTGTTCGTTCCGTGTGACCGAGGCTGTTTATTTCATTGAGCGCATGATCGAAGTTTTGGCCATCGAATTGGACATGGACGCATCAGAATTGCGCAAAATTAACTTCATCAAAAAGGAACAGTTCCCGTATAAGGCCGCATTAGGGTGGGAATATGACTCGGGCGATTATCACACCGCTTGGGACAAGGCGATGAATGCCGTTGATTATGATGGTCTGCGCGCCGAACAAAAACAGCGTATCGAAGATTTTAAGGCTGGAAAAACACGTAAATTGCTGGGCATCGGTTTGACGCATTTCACCGAAATCGTTGGCGCAGGACCAGTCAAAAACTGTGATATTCTGGGGCTGGGTATGTTTGACAGCTGTGAAATCCGCATTCACCCAACGGGATCGGCGATTGCACGATTGGGCACCATTTCACAGGGCCAAGGACATGCAACAACCTTTGCGCAGATTTTGGCATCCGAAATTGGTCTGCCCGCGGACAGCATCACCATTGAAGAGGGGGACACCGATACGGCACCCTATGGATTGGGTACCTATGGGTCACGCTCTACACCCGTAGCAGGTGCGGCAACCGCAATGGCGGGGCGCAAAATCCGTGCAAAGGCACAGATGATTGCCGCCTATCTGCTTGAGGTGCATGATGATGACGTAGAATTCGACGTAGATCGTTTTGTCGTCAAAGGCGCACCTGAAAAGTTCAAAACGATGAAGGAAATCGCCTTTGCCGCTTACAATCAGGCGATCCCAGGGATTGAGCCAGGTTTGGAAGCGGTCAGCTATTATGATCCACCCAATATGACCTATCCGTTCGGGGCCTACGTCTGTGTCATGGAAATTGATGTGGATACAGGTGTGACCGACATCCGCCAATTCTATGCACTGGACGATTGCGGCACACGGATCAATCCAATGATCATCGAAGGCCAAATTCACGGTGGTCTGACCGAGGCCTTGGCCGTCGCTTTGGGCCAAGAGATTGCCTATGATGATATGGGGAACGTGAAAACAGGGACGTTGATGGACTTCTTCCTGCCAACAGCATGGGAGGTTCCAAACTACGAAACCGATCATACCGTAACCCCATCGCCGCATCACCCAATCGGTGCAAAGGGTGTGGGCGAGAGCCCTCATGTGGGCGGTGTGCCATGTTTTTCAAACGCTGTGCATGATGCATTCCGCGCCTTTGGCCTGCGTCAAACAAATATGCCGCATGATCATTGGCGGATTTGGCGCACGGCAAACGAACTTGGTTTGCACGATTAATACAGAACATACTCCGCCCTGCGTTTACGTGGGGCGGATACAATATTCACGGAACGCACCTTGACTTATCACGACCTACAATCTGGAATGGCGGATCTTGGCTATATGGCCTCAGATGATCTTGCTGTTTCTATACACTTGGCATTGACGCTGGGACGTCCCTTGTTGTTAGAGGGGGCCGCAGGTGTTGGCAAAACCGAAGTGGCGCGTGTACTGGCAGAGATGCACGACACTGAATTGGTGCGCCTGCAATGTTACGAAGGTCTTGATGCCGCGCAGGCGATCTATGAATGGAACTATCAAAAACAACTGCTGTCTATTCGTGCCTCGGCAGAAGAGGGCACAACGGGACAGGCAGCAGAAGATCGTATTTTTTCGCGCGACTATTTGCTGGAACGCCCGCTTTTGGCCGCGATCACCAAAGATAAGGCGCCCATCCTGTTGATCGATGAAGTCGATCGTGCAGATCTAGAATTTGAAGCTTATCTTTTGGAAATTTTGTCGGAATTCCAAATCACAATCCCCGAATTGGGAACGATCAGGGCGAAACATCCGCCAATTGTGATCCTGACCTGCAACGGGACGCGCGACCTTAGCGATGCGTTGCGCCGTCGCTGTCTTTATAGCTATGTGAATTATCCTGACCCGCAGATGGAATTGGCGATCCTACATGCACGCCATCCCGATTTGAATGCACATCTTGCAAAACAGATCATTGGGTTTGTGCAAAAACTGCGGGAAGAAGAATTGGAAAAGGTCCCCGGCATTGCAGAAATGTTAGATTTTGCCGCGGCCCTGTCGGGGTTGGGAATTGCGGACCTAAGCGAGAATCCAGATCAGGTGCAGCGTGCCTTGATTACGCTTTTGAAAACGCAAAGTGATCAGGCATCTGTCACCGCCGAAGTCACCCAACGCATCGCAGGAAAGGCCGCATGAGCCGTGTAACAAAATTCGCGGCCCAAGACGCAGGGCCAGCCGCCCGTGTCGCGGGGTTCATGGCGCATTTGCGCGCGAATGGTTTGCGATTGGGGGCAGGGGAAACCACAGTTGCCCTTTATGCCCTAAGCGCGATGAACGCCTATTCCCCCGATGAATGCCGCAATGCATTACGCCCGATTTGCACAGGCTGCAAAGAGGATGTTGATCAATTTGATGATCTCTTTGATGCCTATTGGATGGATATGGGCCGTGTGCGCACACGGGCGGTTCCTAAATTGCAAAAAAAGGGGAATAATGATGTCCACTCCTCTCGCGATGCTTCAGGCGAAGCAGGAGGCAGCGGGGGCAACGCAACTGCGCCAGATGGCGGCGATGGCGAAGCCGAAAGCGATGGGGAAGGAAAACTAATCGCAACAGAGGTGCGGAACCTTTCGCGTAAGGATTTACGCGATTTGGTGCGACCAGAAGAGATTGCTGAGGCGGAAAAAGTTGCGCGGAAACTGGGCGACGCACTGCGTGATCGCAGATCGCGCCGCCGCATCGCCGCAAGCAAGGGCGATCGGCTGCATTTTCGCAAAATCATGCGCCGCAGTTTGGCGACAGGTGGCGAACCCCTGCAATTGTTAAAAAAACGCCGTCCTGATCGAACGCGAAATATTGTGACGCTTTGTGATGTATCGGGTTCGATGAGCGTTTATGCCCAAGTGTTTCTTGCCTTTATCGCAGGATTGATGCGCGCGGATCAAAAGGCGGATGCCTATTTGTTTCACACCCGATTGGTGCGCATCACCGAAACCCTGCGCGATAAGGATGCGATGCGTGCGATTGGGCGCATGTCGCTGATGGCGGATGGTTTCGGGGGCGGTTCAAAAATTGGAGCCTGCTTGGATCGCTTTGCCACGACCTATGCCAAACGATTTGTGGATGGTCGTTCGGTCGTTGTGATTATGTCGGATGGATACGACACCGATCAACCGCATGTAATTGCAGATGCCTTGCAAAAACTGCGCAAAAGAGGGTGCCGCATCATATGGATGAACCCGTTAAAGGGATGGCGTGATTACGCGCCAGTGACCTCAGGAATGAAGGCGGCCTTGCCCCATCTGGATCTGTTCTCATCTGCAA
>JAKMGV010000039.1 GCA_022424725.1 Paracoccaceae bacterium | reverse complement strand
TAAAGTTTTTGAAAGGGATCATTATGCCCAAAGAAGAATGGGGTACAAAACGCGTATGCCCCACCACAGGTAAGCGTTTTTATGACCTGAATGCAGATCCAATCGTAAGCCCATATACAGGTGAGGTTGTTGAACTGGATACAGGGAAAACACGTTTGATCGGCGCAGATCAAGAAGATGCAGCAACACGCAAAGCCAAGCAGACAGAAGTGTCCGAAGATGACGTGGTGCTAGAGGAAGATAACGTTGATGTCGATATGGATGATGATCTTCTGGATGATGAAGATGATGATAACGTATCTTTGGACGATATTGCCGACATGTCTTCGGAAGAAGACGAAAGCTAAAACACACAGACACGCGGCGGTATTTTCCTCTTGATCATACCGCCGCGATTGCATACCAACTGCATATGAATTTGGGGCCTTAGCTCAGCTGGGAGAGCGCTACAATGGCATTGTAGAGGTCAGGGGTTCGATCCCCCTAGGCTCCACCAAATTTCACTTAAGGATATTTTTGACCGCCCAGAAGATTTTGGGTATGCTAACAGCATTCTATCGAACGATATTGAAATTAAGTACCTATTAATGTACCCGCGCTGTTTTTATGGATTGTCTTAGTGATCGGATGCGCTTTGCAAGTATTTTCTTTCACGTCTGACATTAATTTTGAAACAGATATTTCATCGTTATCCTGCATCAAAATGGATAAACCAGATGCCGAAAAATTTGATTGGAGTAGCATTCAATCAAATGAGGAGTGTGGGCAGTGTCTTTTTGCTATGGCAAAAATTGTTGGCAGCCCAGAGGCGATGGCAGAATGGTTTACTGCGCAGACTTTCGGCCCATGCCATCGATCATTACCTTGATCGTTATAGAATGCCTGCGCTTTATCCACAGTGCTTGGGGTGTTCGTGGGCCTTCAGCTATGCCATCAAACAGGTGGGCATCGAGACATTGCAATAAGCATAAACCGCATGCGTCATTGGTGCGTTATTATGGGAATGGGATGGGAAGCGACGCAAATCGCGCCTGCTTGGTTAAATCTTTCTGGAATTAAGAAATGCACCGACGTAATACCGACGTGATACCGATGTAAAACAGATTGGCAAAATTGATGAAAATGGACGCCTTTGATTGGGTGATGTTGATCACACTTGCCACCGTTTGGGGCGGGTCATTTTTATTCAACGCGATCTTGGTTGCAGAACTTCCCGTCATAACAATTGTGGCCATTCGTGTGACGGTAGCGGCACTGGCGTTGTGGGGGTTTGTTCGCGTTACAGGCCGTAAAATTCCAACCTCGCCCCAAGTTTGGGGGGCATTGTTGATCTTGGGGGTTTTGAACAACGCGATCCCCTTTAGCTTGATCGTTCAAGGACAAACGCAAATCACATCTGGTTTAGCGTCGATTTTAAATGCGACGACCCCATTGTTCACGATCCTTGTCGCTGGTTTTTTCCTGACAGATGAACGATTTAGCGTCCTGCGCGTGTTGGGAGTTGTCGTCGGTTTTTCGGGTGTAATTCTGATGGTTGGGCCAGAGGCCCTGAGCGGTTTAGGGGACGATTTTTGGGCGCAACTTTGCGCATTGGGGGCCGCGTTATCCTATGGATTTGCAAGCGTTTTCGGCCGCCGTTTTCGCGAATTAAGGGTGGATCCCGTAATGGTCGCAACGGGCCAAGTCACGATGTCGTCCCTTGTTTTATGGCCCATTGCGCTGTGGATTGATGGTCCCCAAGATATCATGGGACTTTCATTTAACGCAGCGGCTTCGATGTTTGGATTGGCGGTGCTGTGCACTTCATTTGCCTATATCCTTTATTTCCGCATTCTTGAACGCGCAGGTGCAACCAATATTTCATTGGTCACTTTTTTGGTGCCAATTTCGGCAATTATTTTGGGTGTACTGGTTTTAGGGGAACGTATATTTATCAAAGAAATCATGGGGATGACCCTGATCGGAATGGGGTTGGCCATTATTGATGGACGGCTGTTTCAACGTCTTAGGGATTGACCGAAACCTGTGCATTGGGTAGGGGCGGGGCCTTAGCAAATGCAGGATGTAGTATGGCACGTAAACGCAAAGGCCGCGCGATTTCTGGATGGGTCATTATTGATAAGCCCGCTGGTTGGACATCGACAGCTGTTGTGAACAAAGTCAAATGGGCCTTTCAGGCGCAAAAGGCGGGGCATGCAGGGACATTAGACCCAGCTGCAACGGGTGTGTTGGCGGTTGCGTTGGGCGAAGCAACCAAAACCGTGCCATTTATCACAGATGCACTCAAAGCCTATGAATTTATGGTGAAATTTGGAGAGGCGACCAATACGGATGATGCAGAAGGTGAGGTTATTTCACGTTCTGATGTGCGCCCCTCTGGCGATGAAATCAAAGAGGTATTGCATGCCTTTGTTGGGGACATTGAACAAGTCCCGCCAAAGTTTTCAGCGATTAAAATTGATGGCCAACGGGCCTATGCATTGGCCCGCGAGGGCGAGGATGTCACGCTCTCTGCGCGTCCGCTTTATGTGGACAGTCTGATCCTGAATGAACAGCCCGATGCAGATCATGTGATTTTGGAAATGGTCTGTGGCAAGGGCGGATATGTACGTTCGATAGCCCGCGATCTGGGTTCGAAATTGGGGTGTTATGGTCATGTTCAGTGGCTGCGACGCACATGGTCGGGACCGTTTGATGTGGATCAGGCTGTATCGTTGGAAACCATTGAAAATCTGGCGCGTAGCGAAGAGATTGATGCGCACCTATTGCCGCTTGAATTAGGTCTGTCTGATTTGCCCATTGCCAGTTGTGCGCCCGAGGCTGCAGCGCGTTTGCGCAACGGAAATCCCGCAATGGTGATTGGTCATAATTTGGAATATGGCGATGAATGTTGGGCCAGTTGTGACGGCGAACCCATCGCTGTTGGTGTGTTTAAAGCCGGTGAATTACACCCCTCTCGCGTCTTTGTGCGCCCTGAAAAAGGGGCCTAGGTATCGATTTGGGGAGATCACGGCAGCGCCAGATCGGAAATATTTCAGACCCTTTTGCGACACCTAGGCAGTTTACACGAAACTCAAACAAAAACTGAAGCACCAACAACATAACCAGTTTATCACAGTCGACACCAGAATGCAGTGGTGGAAAGCCTTACCTGTTTGCAATCTACGCCGTAAACCGCCAAGGTCGCAGCATGTTAAAACGGACCCATCAAAAGGACGATGCGGCGTCAGTGGCAATTTATTCTGACTGCGAACGCTATCGTTACAGCCTGACGCGCGTTTGGGATGAAACGGGTGGCAAGGTGCATTTTGTGATGCTGAACCCCTCAACCGCGACCGAGGTTCAAAATGACCCAACTGTCGAACGGTGCGAACGACGCGCGCGCGCGCTGGGCTATGGCGCCTTTCGTGTAACGAATATCTTTGCATGGCGCGACACAGATCCCAAAAAAATGCGTGCGGCCCGCGATCCTATTGGCCCTGCAAATGATGCCGCAATTTTGGATGCCTGCGATTGGGCGGATGTTACTGTTGCGGCATGGGGGACGCATGGCGAACACCTAAATCGTGGCGCAGCTATCAAATCACTTTTGCAAAATATGGACATCCCCTTCTTTCATCTGGGCCTCTCTAAGGCGGGGCATCCAAAACATCCGCTGTACATAAGTTATGCGCAGCAACCCGTTTTATGGAGTGATCTAAATGGCTGATGATCAACGCCTGAATGAACAGATGGAGCAATTGCTGAACCACCCTGCATTGCGCATGCAGCGATCTGTGATTGCGATGTTGTGGTTTAATTTGCTGCGGGGTTTGGCATTTGGATTAGGGTCTGTGTTGGGGGCAACTATTTTGGTTTACGCCACTGTTCAAATCCTTGCGCAGATCGAATTCATTCCAATCCTAGGCGATTGGGCGATACAATTGATCGAACAGATTGAAATGAAACGTTAACCAACCCTTCAAACATGGGTTGATTTTTGCGGCCCTGCGACCAAGACTAGGCTTGGGAAAGGGTGTGTTTCATGGTGATGTTATCAGGTTTATTGGGATTTATGTTATTGGGGGGTATTGCATTTTTGCCCGATGTCGAGCCGCCAGTCTCAGAAGAGGAAGAGTTCGAGCCTGATGCCCCCGAATTGGAAGAGCCCGCGCAACCCACAGATGGTCCCGATCTACTGTGGGGTAGATTTCTGGATGACATGATTGATGGTCGCGGCGGTGATGATCAGATCCATGGTTACGATGGGAATGACACCGTCATCGGTGGCAATGGCGATGATATTATGACTGGTGGTCATGGCAATGATGAGCTGCATGGCGAAAACGGCAATGATCATTTGGCTGGTGGATCAGGTCACGATAGTTTGGATTGCGGCGCAGGATCAGACACGTTGATTGGTGGTCAGGGTAATGATGGCCTGTTTGGTGGTCATGGTGCAGATGCGCTGCATGGGGATGACGGCGACGATATACTATCAGGTGGTACAGGTCATGACACCCTAATGGGGGGCGCAGGGGATGACGTGTTGATCGACACGGATTTGGAACGTGATTACCTCAATGGCGGGGAAGGGGATGACAGCATCCATAGCTATGGCGCCGATGTTATGACAGGTGGCGATGGGGCCGACACGTTTGTTTATACAGATGTGGGGGATGAACCGATCGAGATTACGGATTTTGATCCCACCGTGGACACGATGGCCATTCAGTTTCACGAAAATGACGTACGCGATATTTCCGTGCACCCAGTGTCAGAAGATGTTTATGAAATTCGTCTGGGCGATCAGGTGGCCGCTCATATCAAATCGACTGCGCCATTTGATGTATCCAGTATCGTGGTGCAGCCGCATACATAGAATCCTCTTTCCAAATCTCAGATTTTTCAGTATACGCGCCTGATCTGTGAAAACAGATCGCTCCAAGGGCCTTGCTGGACGACATCCCGGCTTGTGCCATAACCCTTAAGTACAAAGGAGACCCCGATGTCGATTACTGCTGAAGAAAAAGCACGCGTCATGAAAGAATTCGCGACGAAAGAAGGCGATACAGGTTCCCCAGAGGTTCAAATTGCTATTCTAACGTCACGTATCACAACACTGACAGAGCACTTCAAATTCCATAAAAAAGACAACCACGGTCGCCGTGGTCTTTTGAAAATGGTTGCGCAGCGTCGTAAGCTTCTTGATTACCTGAAAGCAAAAGAAGAACAGCGTTACACTGATCTGATCAAGCGTTTGGGCATTCGTCGCTAACTTGCGACACGCATACGAACACATCAAACCGCGCCATTTGGTGCGGTTTTTTGTTTGTAGGTGTACTGCGATCTAATCCTTTCCATATCTTGGTTTCTCCTATATACGCGCGACATCTGAGATCAGGCGCCCGGACTCCAGCGCCCGAAATATAAGATATAGGGGTCAGGGGGAATCCGCCCTCTACGCAAATGGCCAGTGGGCCAATATAGGAAAACAAGATGTTCGAAGTAACGAAAAAATCTATGCAGTGGGGCGAAGAAACGCTTACGCTGGAAACAGGCAAAGTGGCACGTCAAGCGGACGGTACCGTGATTGCCACATTGGGCGAAACATCGGTGATGGCAAACGTCACATTCGCCAAATCAATGAAAGAGGGGCAGGACTTTTTCCCTCTGACAGTTCATTATCAAGAGAAATACTATGCCGCCGGTAAAATCCCTGGCGGCTTTTTCAAGCGCGAAGCACGCCCATCAGAGGCAGAAACACTAACTGCGCGTTTGATCGACCGCCCAATTCGCCCATTGTTCGTTGATGGTTTCAAAAACGAAGTTTTGGTGATGTGTACGGTTCTAAGTCACGATTTGGTGAACTCACCCGACATCGTCGCAATGATTGCGGCCTCTGCTGCGTTGACCATTTCTGGTGTCCCATTCATGGGTCCAATCGGTTGTGCGCGCGTTGGTTTTGTTGATGGTGAATACGTCTTGAACCCAACCGTTGATGACATGAACGGCCTGCGCAACAATCCAGAACAGCGTTTGGATCTGGTTGTTGCAGGAACCAAAGATGCCGTGATGATGGTTGAGTCAGAGGCATATGAACTGAGCGAAGATGAAATGCTGGGTGCGGTCACATTCGCACACGAGCAAATTCAGCCTGTCATCGATTTGATCATTGATTTGGCCGAAGTCGCCGCGAAAGAGCCATTTGATTTCGCACCTGTCGATTACTCTGATCTATACGCAGCAGTAAAAGCCGCGGGCGAAGAGCAGATGCGCGCAGCCTATGGCAATACAGACAAACAAGAACGTGTCGAAGCCGTCGCCGCAGCACGTGAAGCAATCAAAGCCGCGCTAAACGAAGAGCAACTGGCAGATGCGAACCTTGGTTCAGCGATGAAAAAGCTAGAAGCAAGCATCCTGCGCGGGGACGTCGTGAAAGGCGGCAAGCGGATTGATGGTCGTGCAACCACAGATGTGCGCGCGATTGTAAGTGAAACTGGCATGTTGCCACGTACACACGGCTCTGCATTGTTCACACGCGGTGAAACACAGGCATTGGCGGTAACCACGCTGGGAACTGGTGACGATGAACAGATGATTGATGCGTTGCATGGCACGTATAAATCAAACTTTATGCTGCACTATAACTTCCCTCCTTATTCTGTGGGTGAAGTTGGGCGTGTTGGCTCTCCAGGTCGTCGCGAAATTGGTCATGGTAAACTGGCCTGGCGTGCGCTTCAGGCTGTTTTGCCTGCAGCAACGGATTTCCCATACACAATCCGCGTTGTTTCTGAGATCACTGAATCAAACGGTTCATCGTCAATGGCCTCTGTATGTGGCGGTTCATTGTCTATGATGGATGCCGGTGTTCCACTAAAAGCACCCGTTGCAGGTGTTGCCATGGGCCTTATCCTTGAGGATGACGGCGATTACGCGATCCTAACGGACATCTTGGGTGATGAAGATCACTTGGGCGACATGGACTTTAAAGTCGCTGGTACAGAAAACGGTATCACATCGCTGCAAATGGATATCAAAGTTGCGGGTATCACACCTGAAATCATGAAAAACGCTTTGGCACAGGCCAAAGATGGACGCATGCACATCTTGGGTGAAATGTCGAACGCATTGACCGAAGCTAGCGAATTCTCGGTCCACGCGCCACGCATTGAAACAATGCAGGTTCCAACTGATAAGATCCGTGAAGTGATCGGTTCAGGTGGTAAAGTGATCCGCGAAATCGTTGAAGTTTCTGGTGCCAAAGTTGACATTAACGATGATGGCCAGATCAAGATTGCGTCTCCTGATGGTGAGTCCATCAAGAAAGCATACGACATGATCTATGCGATCGTTGCGGAACCAGAAGTTGGACAAATCTACACTGGTAAAGTTGTGAAGGTTGTTGATTTCGGTGCATTCGTGAACTTCTTTGGGAAACGCGATGGCCTGGTCCACGTCAGCCAAATTGAAAACCGTCGCCTAAACCACCCATCTGATGTTCTGAAAGAAGGTCAAGAAGTTAAAGTCAAACTTTTGGGCTTTGATGATCGCGGCAAAGTACGCCTTGCCATGAAGATGGTTGATCAAGAAACTGGCGAAGAGATCGTCGAAGAAAAGTCAAACGACGAAGCATAATACAAATAAAAAGGCCCTCTCAACCGAGAGGGCCTTTTCGTTGGCAGTCCGATCAGATACTTACTGGTACAGCAATTAAACACTCATACAGATGTATTTCAGTTCCAGATAGTCGTCGATACCATGATGGCTTCCTTCACGACCAAGACCCGATTGTTTGACGCCGCCAAACGGCGCGACCTCGGTTGAAATGATACCCGTGTTGACACCTACGATCCCGTATTCCAGTGCCTCGGCAACTTTATAAACGCGGCTCAGGTCTTTGGCATAGAAATAGGATGCAAGCCCAAAGATGGTGTCATTAGCCAGTTCGATCACCTCGTCAACGTCTTCGAACTTAAATAGGGGGGCAAGTGGTCCGAATGTTTCTTCGGTTGCTACGGCCATATCTTTGGTTGCGCCTGTTACGATTGTAGGTGGCATGAAAAAGCCTTCGCCCTGATGCCTTTCACCGCCATAAAACACTGTGCCACCCTTTGCTGTGGCATCTGCAATGTGCTCTTGAACCTTGGTGATCGCATCTTGGTTAATAAGCGGGCCCAACGCGACACCATCTTCAAGCCCGTCACCGATTTTCATCTGGGACAATGCTGCGGCCAGTTTTTCGGCGAAGGCGTCATAAACACCTGCTTGAACATAGATGCGGTTGGCACACACACACGTTTGACCGTTGTTGCGGAATTTGCACATGATTGCGCCTGCAACCGCTTCATCCAGATCGGCATCGTCAAACACAATAAAGGGTGCATTACCCCCCAACTCCATTGAACACTTCATTACCTGATCCGCTGCCTGACGCAGTAAAATACGGCCCACCTCGGTTGATCCTGTAAATGTCAATTTGCGTACTGCTGGGTTTTCACAAAATTCTTTGCCGATTTCTGACGAACGTGAGGACGGGATGATGGACAAAACGCCCTTTGGTATGCCCGCGCGTTCCGCAAGAACGCCCATGACCAAAGCGGAGAGTGGCGTTTCCGCAGCAGGGCGCGCGACAAAGGAACAGCCCGCGGCCAATGCTGGCGCGGCCTTACGTGTGATCATCGCATTTGGGAAATTCCATGGGGTGATTGATGCAGCAACACCGATAGGCTGTTTTAGAACCATGATGCGTTTATCAGGCTGATGTCCGGGAATTGTTTCGCCATAGATACGCTTTGCTTCTTCGGCAAAGAATTCAATGAATGAGGCACCGTACCCAATTTCACCTTTTGCCTCGGCCAAGGGCTTCCCTTGTTCAGCAGTCAAAATAGTACCTAAGTCATCTGCATTTTCCATCATCAGATCGTACCAACGGCGCAAAATATTGGCACGCTCTTTGGCGGTTTTGGCGGCCCATTCCTTTTGTGCAGCCTCTGCTGCTGCAATCGCCCGTGCAGTTTGTGCACGGCTTAGGTCGGCCACTTTGGCGATGACATCTCCCCTTGCTGGGTTCGTTACGTCAAATGTTGCCCCATCTTCGCCGTTAACCCACTCGCCCGCTAAATAGCCTTGGGTGGCGAGCAATGATGGGTCTTTCAGCAGGTCTTTTAAATTGGTTTCGTTTGCCATGGCGTCCTCCGCAAATATCTCGTGCATAGGGAAATCACCTCTGTCATAAATTGTCCAGCCTACAAAGGAGCCAGAAATGTCGCGAATAGATTATGA
Source organism: Paracoccaceae bacterium (assembly GCA_022424725.1). Lineage (GTDB taxonomy): Bacteria > Pseudomonadota > Alphaproteobacteria > Rhodobacterales > Rhodobacteraceae > HIMB11. Next base: position 3,039 of record JAKMGV010000039.1, on the reverse strand, counting down.
TGATGCTTATGCCAATGCTGAGTATATCCCAAATGCAGATGATTTCATCACATGCTGGCACTCAGATGCTTCAGCGTTTCGGTCAGACATGCTGGAACAACAGCGTGCCGAGTTAGATACCGCATATGGCCAAAGCAAACGGCAAACATATGATGTCTTTCATCCGGAGGGTGAGGCAAAGGGCACCCTAGTCTTTGTGCATGGCGGATATTGGCGGCGGTTTGATAAATCCTATTGGTCACATTTTTCGCATGGTGCATTAGCTCAAGGATGGCGAGTTGTGATGCCCTCATATGACTTGTGCCCTCGTGTCTCCATTGCTGAAATTACACAGCAAATGCGCAGTTTTGTAACACAAATCGCCGAAAAATATGTGGGAGCAATTGCGCTGACGGGACACTCTGCTGGTGGCCATCTGGTAGCGCGGTTGGGTGTACCTGATGTGCTGTCGGATGATCTTATCTCTCGTATTACGCAAATTGTCCCAATTTCAGCAGTCGCTGATTTGCGCACCTTAGTGTTTACAGAAATGAATAATGATTTTCGACTGACGGATGAAACTGCGACAGCTGAAAGCCCCGCATTGATGCCGAAACCGATTTGTCCCGTGACTGTTTGGGTTGGAGGTGACGAACGACCAGTTTTTTTGGAACAATCAATGATTTTGGCGGAAAACTGGGGTGCGAAAATGATCGTGCGTCAAGGTGAACATCATTTCGATGTAATTGATGGTTTGAAAGATCCTAACAGTATTTTGGTACGGCTTTTGACTACATGAACTCGAGCTAAAATACTCGGTGAAATAGAGCATTAAGAAATTGTCTCACTTGCTTCCCAGAGATGTTGTTGTAGGAACCGATATATTCACACATGGGGGCGGCAATATTCTCTGTGATATATTGTTTTTTAAAACGACACTTCAAATGCTCATGCCGAATTTTAAAACAAAATGCTTAGACCACTCGGATGCGTTTTTTATCAAAGACACGAAGAACCGTTTTCAATTCATGACCGCGTTTTAGGATTTGACCATCCATACCGATAACGCTGTATTCGCCCTGTTTGCTGCGCAGCTTTGGGCGTTTTTCAATTCTGTATAGGGGTTGTTCCGCTGTGCGCCTGAATATTGAAAAAACGGCAACTTCTTTTAACGATGAAATTCCATAATCCCGCCATTCGCCCGCTGCCACCATCTGACCATAGAGTGATAGTATTACGCTAAGTTCTGTGCGGTGAAACGCAACAACATGATGTGCGTTCGTACCGGGAAAGGGTGTCAGATTATTCATACCTTCAGACTTGCGTCATCTGAACCAATTTTCAAGAAAAAAAGCCCCGCGTGGTGCGGGGCCTGATAGTTGGATTGTCAAAATGGTTTATTCCATGTCCTCTGGTAGGATTTGGTTCAGCGCAATGGCAAGGAATGCCGTTGGCGCAACCGCAGAAGTCGCAAGCGTTTTCCAAATACCCGGAAGATACTGAACAGCCGTTGGTACAAGGTTCAAGCCAAGACCCGCAGTCAATGAAATCGCTATGATTACCATATTGCGACGTGTCATTTTCACCTCTGACAATACATTCATGCCAGCGGCAGCAACCATGCCGAACATAACGATCACACCACCGCCCAAAACAGGTAGAGGCATTGACGCAATCAGCGCACCGATTTTTGGCAGCAAACCACAGACTACCAAAATAACGCCCGCAATGGTGACAACGTGACGGCTCATCACGCCAGTCATGCCAACAATACCAACGTTCTGGCTAAAGGATGTGTTTGGCAAACCGCCAAAGACACCCGCGACCGCGGTTCCCAGACCGTCTGCATATGTTGCGCCCGCGATTTCTTCGTCGGTTGCGTCGCGTCCTGCGCCTGCCTTTGCCGTTGCTGATGCATCGCCAACGGTTTCAACGGCAGACACGATTGACACCAACGTGACCGCAATAACTGCACCCAAGCTGAATTCAAAGCCGTATGGTAGGACCTGAATGCTTGTAACCCAGCTTGCTTTTTGGAAACCTGCAAGGCTGACCATGCCCAACATTGCGGCAACTGCGTAGCCCGCAAGCAAACCAATAAGGATCGCTGCATTTGAAAGTGCGCCAGAAGTCTTAAACTTAAACAACAATGCCACGACGATTACCGTCAGTGCGACGGTCCAATGTTTCAGTGAGCCAAAGCTTTCTGCCGCCATTTGGAAATCAGCAGCGCCACCTGCAGCGTATTTGATACCTACGGGGATCAAATAAAGACCAATCGCCAAAATCACCAAACCTGTGACAAGTGGCGGGAAAAGAAAGCGGATGCGTCCGATGACAGAACCCAGTGCAAAGTGGATAAGTCCGCCGATGATACACGCAGTTAGGGCAACGCCCAATCCTTGGGTCGCTGAAATGCCAGCCAACACACCAACAAAGGCAAAGCTGGTGCCCTGCATGATTGGCATCCGTGCGCCCACTGGACCAAAGCCCATTGTTTGGAAAATCGTTGCAACCCCTGCAAACAACATGGCCATCTGAATTAGATAGATTTGTTCAGCGCTGCCAAAAGCTAATCCCGCTGCTCCAGCCACGATAATTGAAGGTGTCACATTTGATGCAAACATCGCCAAAACGTGTTGTAAGCCAAGTGGCACCGCCTGACCCAAAGGCGGCATTGAATTGGGATCGCTATACGCTCCCATTGCTTTATCAGTCATAATAAGTCTCCCCTGATTGACTGTTATTTATGCGTTCCGCCTCTTTTTCGAGCGAATTGCTAAGACTTTGATACAACTACATATGGTGTGTCAAAGAAAAACTCTTCTAGATTTGCGCCTTCTCCGATCCGGTCTACTACGCAGAATAGACCTGGTGCGTGTAGCGGTGTCAAAACACCATGCCATGTGTTGCGGTGAAAATTGATGCCCTGACCTGCATTTGACAAAAAGGCACGTGGTCTGCCTGGATTGCCATTTGCATCTGCCGCAACAATGATCAGGAACGGAAAATACGACATCGGGACAAAGGCCTGTGATCCTTCTGAATGGCGCTCCATCA
>JAKMGV010000144.1 GCA_022424725.1 Paracoccaceae bacterium | reverse complement strand
GCGTTTAGGTTTTCCATCGCCCGCATGCCCATCTCAACACGGGTTTCATCCGTTGCACTGCCCAGATGTGGCAGCATGACGATGTTTGGCGCGTTCAGAGTGTCGGGCATGATGTTGGGTTCGCCGTCAAACACATCCAACCCCGCACCCCCAATCGTGCCATTTTGCAGCGCTTGGGCCAAGGCGACCTCATCCACAACCTCACCACGGGCGGTATTGATCAGGATCAGGCCCGGTTTTGAATGGGCCATAATGTCTGCGTTGATCAGATGCCGGTTCGCATCCCCCCCTGGGCAATGCAGAGAGATAACACCACAGGTTTGAAACAGTGTTTTCAGATCAGGCACCTGTGTTGCATTGAATGCGTCTAATTTGTCTTGGGCCACCTGAGATCGGTTTTGAACAAAAATCTCGCAATTAAATCCGAAATGTGCGCGGCGTGCGAATTCCTGTCCAATGCGGCCAAATCCGACGATCCCCACCTTTTTATTGCTGGCCTTTTTGCCGACTAGATGAGTTGGGCGCCAACCGCTCCATACGCCTGCGCGGACCTCTCGTTCGCCTTCCCCTGCGCGGCGTGCCACCATTAACATCAATGTCATGGCGATATCTGCGGTGCATTCGCTTAGGACGTCGGGCGTGTTTGTCACGGTAATGCCCGCCGCCTGCGCAGCAGGGACATCAATATGCGAAAATCCAACGCCATAGTTGCAAATCGCCTTTGTGCGAATGGTATCGGTTTCAAAAACGGCAGCACCCATATTGTCCGTCACCGTGGGCAAAATCGCGTCATATTCGCCCAAGGCCGCGCGCAATTCATCAACGGTCATTGCGACATCGCTGTCGTTGCATTGAACGTCATAGTGTTTCATCAACTCCGCCTCGACACTGGCCGGCCATTTGCGGGTGATAAGGATTTTTGCTTTGCTCATTCTGCTGCCAAACTTGCCTGAAGGGACCCTATGATCTGATCAACTTCGGCGGGATCGTATAATCCGCCTAAATCCACCAGTGCCGCGCCGAAACGGGTTATAATATCATTGATGTCCGCGTTACTAAGTAGGTTCAGGATACCGACGCGCACTTGGGTCGGCTGTGACAAAGTCGGCCAAATACCGAAATTTTGCGATCGACAATAGGTGACAAATTCCATTTCGCGCCCTGCCATGTTCGGCGGCAGGTTCAACACAACCAACGAAGTCATGTTTGACGTGACCTCACATCCCATGGCCGTGAAGGCGCGACGCAAGATATCTTCGCAGGCTGCATATCGCGCAGCGCGGTTTGCCAACCCTTCGGCCAGTGTCAAACGCAGTGCTTCATGAAACGCGGCAACGGCATAGGCGGAATGTGTTCTGTGATAGGCCCCTTTTTCAACATCCTGGCCATCCATAATGCCCCAATGACGCGCCTCCATCAGGGGGTGATGCACAAAACAACGCGCGCCTGATTGATTTAAGACATCAATATAGTCCTGACGAAAACTGACGGGCGCATAGGTCAGTGGGAGACACGAGATCCCTTTTTGTGGACAGGATGCCCATGCGGCCACGCCCGGGTAATCGTCAATGCGAAAATCGGCAACGCCAAGGGAACTGACCGCATCCACCATACCCAAAACACCATGACGCAGACAGGCATCTGAGAACCCCTGAATGTCGTTGATCCGACCTGATCCTGTTTCATAATGCGCCATCAGCGCCCATTTGGGTTTATGGGTGGCAAGCGCCCGTTCAATTGTATCGCCATCCACGGATGTTCCGTGGGCAATGGTAATCACATGCACGGAGGCCGCATCTGGATCCGTTGGATTTGCGGACAATTCCTTGGCCGTTGCGGCCTTCATCCGCAGCGATAGAGCATCAATCCCTGAAAACGTGCCGTTTACAAAAACAACAACGCTGTCACCCGGTTGAACGGCCGCAATCATGCAATCCAAACCGCTCCACCCCGTACCCGCAACGCCAAATGTATAGGTGTTTTCCGTACCCCAAATCGCACGCAGCATATGTTTGCATTCGATCATTCCATTTAACACATCGGGATGCATGTGATCTGCCAAACCTGCGTTTGCGAATTGTTGTAAAACGCGGGGGTCTGTATTGCCCGGCCCTGGTCCTGCGGCAATCGTGTTTGCGATTGTCAACTGCTCGTACATCTCTGTCTCCTACGTCTGTGCAGATTTACGAATAAAGGCCAGCAGTGCGCGCACGCAGCCGGATCAGACCCAAAACGGTATCAACGGTTGGGGTGGGCACACCCGTGACGCGCCCCAATTCCTGAACCGAGGCCACAAGGGCATCAATTTCCATCGGACGCCCCTGATCCAAATCCTGTAGCATCGAGGTTCGGTGCGCCCCAACAGCGGCACCGCCCGCGATGCGGCGATCCACGTCAATTGGGAATTTCACGCCCAATCGCTCTGCGATTTCCTGCGCCTCAACCATCATGTTGCGGGCAACTGCGCGGGTGCCTTCATCGGTGCACAGAACATCAAGTGTTGCATGCGTTAGTGCAGAAATTGGGTTAAACGATAGGTTCCCCCATAGTTTCACCCAAATTTCATCGCGCAATTTTGGACGCACGGGGGCCTTTAACCCCGCGTTAGCAAGGATTTTTGACAGTGCCTGTGCGCGATCCGATTTTGACCCATCTGGTTCGCCCAAAGAAAAGCGATTGCCCTCAATATGTTTGATGACGCCGGGTTCAATCACCTCTGCCGCGGGATAGACAACGCATCCCAACACACGATCGGGGCCAAATCCATCCCATTGCACATTGCCTGGATCCACGCTGTCTAATCGGGTGCCTTCATGCGCGCCCTCTAATTTGTGGAAATACCACCACGGAACGCCATTCACACCTGACACAATCGTGGTGTTTGGCCCAATCAGGGGGGCCATTTTGGATACAACGGGTGGTACGGAATGCGCCTTTAGCGTGACGATCACATAATCCTGAACGCCCAATGCCGCTGGATCATCCGAGGCGGTAACTGGAACCGTTGTTGTTTCGCCCTCTTCGATCAAGGTCAGGCCCTTTTCCTGCATCGCGGCCAAATGTGGACCACGGGCAACCAGACTGACATCTGCGCCCGCCTTGGCCAATTTCACGCCCATATAACCGCCAATGGCGCCTGCCCCAAAAATACAAACTTTCATCGTCTACTCCGCAGCAACAAGGCCAAGTTTTTCGGCCATGCCGATCCGTTGCATTTTGCCTGTGGCCCCTTTGGGGATTTCATCCATGATGATGACACGACGCGGCACTTTGAAATCGGCCATGCGTTCGGCGGCAAATTCACGGATTGATTTTTCGCTGGCTTCATGTCCGTCGCGCAAAACGGCGGCGGCGGCGACCTCTTCCCCTAATTTGGCATGGGGCAATGCGAATGTGACAACCTGTTGGATGCTGGGGTGATCCATCAGAACACCGTCAACTTCTAATGGTGAAATTTTTTCCCCGCCACGATTGATGATTTCCTTTAGGCGGCCTGTCAGTTCAAGGAAACCATCGGCGTCAAATGCCCCCTGATCGCCTGTGCGGAACCACCGTTTGCCTTCAAAATCGAAAAAGTTCTTTTCGTTGGCCTCTGGATTGCTTTCATATCCGGGCGTGACGTTTGGACCAGAAATCACAACTTCGCCCGTGCCACCGACAATTCTGTTTTCAATTTCATGTGCAATCGCCACTTCGGGTCCTGCGGCCACGCCAACAGATCCTGGTTTTTGACGATCCAGCGGATTACAGCACATTTGGTGTGCGGCCTCGGTCATGCCATAGGCTTCGATCACAGGGGCGTTGAATGTTTTGTTCAACTGTTCCATCACCTGCGCGGGCAATGAGGCCGAGGAAGAACGCAAGAAGCGCAACGGCACATCCGCGATCACATCGGCATTGCGCCCCGCGCGGGACAAAATCGCCTGATGCATCGTTGGGACAGCAGTATACCATGTTGGACGCGCCTCTGACATCATCGAAAAGAAATTCATGGCGTTAAAACCATGCGTGCAATAAATGGACCCACCCGATGCAAATGTCGCCGAGACGGCGGCGACTAAGCCATGGATATGAAACAAGGGCATCACATTCAAACAGCGATCCGTTTCAGTCAGCGCCAGTGATGCTGCGATATTTTGCGCAGATGCCGCAACATTGCGCTGCAACAGAGGCACAATTTTCGGACGCGATGTTGTGCCCGATGTATGCAGGATCAGCGCAACATCATCCTCGGTTGGGGTGACATCCTGTGCTGTGTTTGCATCGGGGCCTGCCAATGTAAATTCGCCCGCGCGCGATGTTGGGATCAAGTTCAAGACAATCAATCCCAATTTTTCCGCCGCCTGACGTGCGGGGCCATCATAGTCATTTTTCAGAACAATCGCCTTGGCGCCCAAATCCTCAAGGTAAAAGGCGAATTCATCCTCGCGATAGCTTGGGTTCAACGGCGCTGTTGTTGCCGCCTGCGCAATGGTGACAAAGGCCGATGCCATGTCCGATCCATTGGCCAAAACGATTGCTACGCGATCCTGCGCACCAATCCCGAACTTGCGTAGGCTTTGGCGCACCGATGTCGCCATGCCGCGCAATCCCGCATATGTTAACCATTCCCGCCCAGGCTCACCGATTGCAATGGCATGATCTGGATGTTGGTTGATCAAATCGTGAAGTGTTGTTTTCATTTTACTGATCCATTCAATCTAGTTAATTTTTGGACGTTTACTTGGAACATGCAGACGTTCTTTCGCGCCTGTGATAAAGGCCACCACAAAGGGCATGACAAAGAATAGAATTGCCAAACCGATAAAGGTTGCAGAGAGCGGGCGTTCCACAAAGGCAAAGACATTGCCCTGTTCCGCGATCAAGGTTTGACGGAAGCTTTTTTCCATCAATGGCCCAAGCACAAGTGCCAGAACCAAGGGGGCCAATGGATAATCCGCCTTACGCAGAAGATACCCACCCACGCCAAAG
>JAKMGV010000143.1 GCA_022424725.1 Paracoccaceae bacterium | reverse complement strand
CAGTGATTTCGTCGAACAACAGACCGTAGGGATTGATCAGATATTGGTCGGTTGTCCCCGGTACCCGCGCACTTAGGTGAGTAAAGATTAAATCGGTCCACCCAAATTTAACGAACAGGCGATAGCACGCCGCCAAGTCGCAGCGCACCTGCCATTCGTCGTCTGAAATGTTCTCAGGTCTCGACATACCGTTAAAGCGTTATCCAACGCCCCTCATCACTTGAATCTTGGATGGCTTGGATCGCCGTTTCAAACAGCAGACCATCCTTAAAGTTTGGATAGGCTTGATCGTCTTCAAGGATTGCTTTCACAAATGCACCAACTTCAATGATTTTCATTTCATTGAAGCCGACATGATGCCCAGGTGCTGGGCAGAAATTACCAAAGAATGGATGGTATGGGCCGATCAAAACCGTTTTATAACCATTGGTGGACATTTCGGAATTGCCGTCCATTTCGAACAGTTGGAATTCGCCCATCCGTTCCTGATCAAATTTAATCGCACCCTTGGTTCCTGTGATTTCAAAGCCAAGGTTCATTTTGTGACCCTGACCTAACCACGACGTATGCATGGTGAACAAAGCACCGCTTTCAAATGTCCCGAGCGCGGAAAACTGATCATCCGTTTCAACCTGACGCATTTCACCAGTGGACGCATCGGGGCGTTCGGTGTGAATGGTTTGCAATCGGCTGACCACCTCTTTGAACGGACCACATAGCCAGATTGCCATGCTGATCAAGTGGCTGCCCATATCGCCCAGCGCGCCTTTGCCGCCACCCTTTTTGGTCAAACGCCAAGAATGCGGAACATTTGGATCGCACATGAAATCTTCCAAATATATGCCGTTAAAGTGGGTGATTTCACCAATACGGCCCGATGCAATCAAATCTTTGATCGCCAGAAGGCTTGGGCTTTTCATGTAGTTATACCCAAGCATGGTTTTTACACCATGTTCCTGCGCCACCGACACCATTGCCCGCGCATCCGCCATAGATGTCGCCATCGGTTTTTCGCACCAAATGTGTTTGCCGGATTTCGCAGCCGCCTCGGCCATGTCCCAGTGGGTGAAGTTCGGCGTACAAATGCTTACAACATCAATATCATCCGCTTCGCAGACTTCGCGCCAATCACCAGTGACACGTTGAAAATCAAAACGGTTCGCATGCAAATCACGCGTGTCTTCGTCTGTGTCAAACAGGGCCACCAATTCGACATCAATTGGCCAATTGAACGTTGCCTTGCCTCGCTGCCAAGCCTGGGTATGTGTTCCGCCCATGAAACCCATGCCCAAAACGCCAACGCGCAATTTTTCCAGTCCGATCTTATTTTCGGGTTGCCCCGCAATGTGAATTTCACGTTTCATGTTTGATCTCTAACCCTGCTGTTGCACAAACATCTAAGATGTTTTGATAGCCTTTTTGTGAATATTCGTATGGTGGCGCCTTTGCTGGGTCTTGTTCTGCCTCAACAACAATCCAACCGTTATAATCTGCTGCCTTAAGTCTTTGGGCAACAGATAAAAAATCGATGCATCCGTCACCCGGCACAGTGAATGCACCCGCGATCACGGCATCAAGGAAACTACGGTTATTTTCACGAACATCTTTGACGATTTCGGGGCGAATATCTTTGAAATGCACATGATGGATGCGGTCCATCCACCGATCCATTGTACGGGCAATGTCCCCACCACCGAATAACAAATGGCCCGTATCAAAACACAGATTTACCTCGGCACCTGAGAACTCCATCAACCAATTTACGTCATCTTCGCTTTCGATCATGGACCCCATGTGGTGGTGATAGGCCATCGGCATGCCGCGATCTTGCATCCACTTCGCAACCTCGGTCAATTTTTCGGCGTAGGCTTTAATTTCATCACGCGTTAACTGCGGACGGTCATTGACGGGAACATCAATCATGCCCTGCACTGTGTTCGAACATTCGGCAAAGACGATGCAAGGTGCATTCAATTCTATAAATTGATCAACCTGTTGCCGAACGGCGTCGCATTCTTCGGACGCAGTGTTGTTCAGTAGATTACCACTGCACCAGCCGCCACACAGGCCAATGTCATATTTTTCCAAAAAGGAACGAAGACCTTCGGTATCATGCGGCATCCGCTGCCCGCGTTCGACCCCCGTATATCCAATTTCACGCGACTCTTTTAGGGCCTGCTCCATCGTGTAATCTTTGGTCAAATCAGGCAAATCATCATTTTGCCAAGCAATTGGAGATATCCCAATTTTAACTGTCATGCGGTGATCCTTAGTAAATAGCGCGAAACGCTGTTGCTGTGCATTGATAACGTCAGATGTGGCCAGATTTCTACCGAAAATTCATTGCAGAATTCATCACGGGTCACGGCGTTGATTTAGGGCATCAAGTAGATTTTCAAATTCCGAATTTGCCATTCCTTGATCGACTGCTTCCGTCAAAATTTGCGCCTGTGTTTTTGGCGCTAGACCACCGATGGGTGGGTCACTGTCTAGGTTGGTAGGAAACGAATAGCCTTCGGCAGTCGCTGCAATTGCGGCATGCTGCTGCGCTGGTGTCATTTGCGCGTCTTTCAGTGATTTGAAAACCGCACGGCACATTGCGTCACGGTCAATGCTTTCCATCGCGCGACCAAATGCCGAGGAAACTTGAAGCAAATTGACCAAGCGTTGGATATCCGCGCTCTTATTTTCGCCTGCGGCGTGAAAAATGGCAGGGCTAAAGAAAATTACATCGCCTTTGTTAAGTTCAAGTTGCACGTAGTTTTGCTCAAAATACTCTTTGAAATCATCTTGGTGGTACGCAAGGTATCCGTGCAAATATTTCTGTGAAAACGGTAATAATTTGGTTGGACCACTTTGAATAGGCATGTCGCAATGCGCAATTCCCCCTTGTAAAGTTAATACTGGGGATAATTGATGGACATGACCCGGAAATTGCACCGATTTATCAACGCTTTGAAACCCAAGGTGATAGTCCCGATGCGCCGTTTGTGCCTGACCACCAGGTCGGACCAAATTCACCTGTGCAGTCATCTGATAATGCGGACCAAGCCAGGCTTCGCACGCGGCATCCACAAATGGGTTTGCAAAATAATTCACATGCACGTCCGGCGCATTCAGACAAAGCTTTTGCAGTGAATTCCAAATACGATCATTCGCACCAGATGCCGCAAAGTGATCTGCACCTGATTTTACAGTTTGTTTTTCATCAGCAATGATGCGATGGAAAACATCGCTCGCTGCATCGATCACATCCGTATTTTGGTAAGCACCGCGCAGAACAATAACACCCGATAGATCCATCAGAACCTTGGACCATTCGGCCATGATTTGGCGTCGTCCTTCGTCGGAGTCGATGTTTTCGGCAAGTGCGGCGCAATCGTAAATTGGCACATTTGCGTTAATCAACGCAGCATGCGGTATATCTTTGAGGTCTAAATTTTGTGAACAAAGCGCTTTGAATGCATCCAAATCGCAATCTGAAGCGGATAAAAAACCCTGCATAATATCACCCAATTCTTTTGTTAATTCGTCAGCAAGATCGCACAAATTCAGTAGACTTCAATTTCTAATTCACAAATTTTGCGTCCGCGAAGCATTTTTCCTTTGATAAGGCTGCGAACCTATCCCTTGACCCGAAATCGAACTCAAGGATAGCGTTCACCTAAAACGGAGTGGATATGAAAGCGTTTCTTGATTCCCGTCAATCAGAGCATGATCCAAAATATTTCATGCGTTCGGGTGCAATTGCACCAAATCCCGAACAGCCCAAGCGTGTTGATATTCTTAGCGCTGGCGCAAAGGATGCTGGTTGTGCGTTTGCCGAACCAACAGACATGGGGATAGGTCACATCGCGAGAATCCATTCTCCTCAATATTTAACCTTTTTGGAAAATATACACGAACGCTGGTCGCGCATTCCGGGTGGTGGCGAAGAGGTCGTTCCAAATATCCATCCCAGAGCACGCGAAGATGGCTATCCCCGTTCCGCAGTAGGTCAGGCGGGATATCATCAGGCGGATACGGCCTGTCCTATCGCCGAACACACATGGAAATCTGCCTATTGGTCCGCGCAAAGTGCGCTAAATGGCGCGGATTTCATCGCGAAGGGTGGCCCAAATGCCTACGCTCTTTCGCGCCCCCCAGGGCATCACGCCTATGCTGATCAGGCAGGTGGATTTTGTTTTTTAAACAATTCGGCGATCGCGGCTGAGTATTTGTTGGCAAAAGGAATGCGCCCGACAATACTGGATGTCGATGTGCATCATGGAAATGGAACACAGGGTATTTTCTATCGCCGCGACGATGTGCTGACCGTATCGTTACACGCCGACCCCGGACGGTTTTATCCATTTTTCTGGGGCTACGAACAGGAAAAGGGCGAAGGACAGGGTTTAGGGTACAACCTAAATCTGCCACTTGATCGGGGAACGGGCGACGATGATTTTCTGAATGCGCTGGATATTGGCCTTGCACGTGCCCGAAACTTTGGAAGTGATGTCATCGTTGTGGCACTTGGCCTAGATGCATCAATCGATGATCCATTTGAAGGATTGGCCATTACCCAGGACGGATTTGAACGCATCGGTGCACGCATTGCCAGTCTTGGCCTGCCCTGCCTTATGGTCCAAGAGGGGGGCTATATCAGCGACAGTTTGGGGATCAACCTGACACGATTTCTAACTGGGATCCAAAATTGAGGCTATTACCAGCGACGCTCAAACCGGCGGCGTAAAATCACAGCCAAGGTATTCATCGTAAGCAGGAAAACCAGTAGGATGATAATACCGCCCCATGCCCGCTCAATAAATGCGGGATCGGCGCGTTTAGCCCATTCGTAAATCTGTGCTGGCATCGCCGAATTTGGAGAAAACAGACCCTCGGCCACTGATCCTGGCATATTGGTTGCGATGTATCCAATCATCCCGATCAACAACAATGGTGCACTTTCGCCAAGTGCCTGCGCCATGCCAATAATTGTACCCGTCAAAATGCCCGGTGCTGCCAACGGAAGGACGTGATG
>JAKMGV010000142.1 GCA_022424725.1 Paracoccaceae bacterium | reverse complement strand
AGAACCCTCACCATCCAAACCGCTTAGGCGCGGGATTGTTTTATCTAGTGGTGCCATGGCGTAAGCCCCTTTTTGTGTGGGTTCTGAGTAATCATTGTGCGGCAATCCCTTCCATACGATCTTCAAGCGCATCTGCAGCATTCTGAAGCGCTGCAATTGTTTCGGGATCAGGTGTCCAATACTGACGATCAGTCGCCTCTAGCAGGCGATTTGCCATCCGCGAACTTGCGGTAGGGTTCAGCGCTGCAAGACGTTCGCGCATTTCATCATCCAGAACGAAAGTTTCACTGATGCGTTGATATACCCATGGATCAACTTGCCCAGTTGTTGCAGACCACCCCAAGGTATTTGTGACCTGCGACTCTAGTTGGCGCACGCCCTCTGCACCGTGTTCTAACAATGCTTCATAAAATTTTGGGTTCAGTGAACGAGAACGTGTTTCAAGCGCGACTTGATCCGCCAATGTGCGGACTTTGCCCGTCCCTTTGGTATGATCCGAGATATAAACGGCAACTTCACCTTCGTCGCGCGCGCGGTTGACCGCACGCGTAATGCCCCCCAACGTATCAAAATAGTGGTCAACTGTGGTGATCCCAAGTTCAACACTTTCCAAATTTTGATAGGCTAATTCGACCTTGGACAACATGTCCTTTAACAGTTTTTGGTTTTGAACTGGCTTTCCATTGCGTCCATAAGCAAAGCTTTTGCGCGCCTCGTATGCATCCGCCAGTTCGTCTTCTGAATCAAAAACCGAGCTATCAACCAATTGGTTCACATTGGAACCATACGCACCTTCCGCATTTGAAAATATCCGTAGTGCCGCGGTTTCAATATCTTCGCCTGTCTTTTCCATATGCGCCAAAACATTGGCGCGCACGAAATTCTGCACCGGGTCTTCCTCGGCCGTTGCAGCCTTGAAGGCGGCTTCTGCCAACATCCGCGTTTGAAGAGGGAGCAGATCCCTGAAAATACCAGATAGTGTCATGATGACATCGATACGTGGGCGCCCCAATTCAGCGATTGGAATAAGGTCCGCACCTGACAGACGCCCAAAACTATCAAAACGGGGCTTTGCACCCATCAGCGCAAGCGCCTGCGCAATCTGGGCGCCGTCGGATTTGATATTGTCGGACCCCCACAAAACAAGGGCAACAGTCTTAGGTAAACAGGTATGCTTATCCAACAACATTTGTGCCTGATCGGCACCCTGACGATAGGCAAATGCGGTTGGCATGCGGAACGGATCAAACGCGTGAATATTGCGGCCTGTTGGCAGAATATCGGCAGAACGCACAATATCCCCACCTGCGACAGGGGGTGTAAATCGACCATCAAGTGCATTCAAAATTGCACCTATTTCCTGATCGTGACCTAATTTTTCAAAAAGCTCTTCTTTGGCTTCAGGCGCGAGGTGTTCAACCGCGTCAACATATGATTGCCGCTGCTCCTTCGATAAGGACCGACCAACGACATGCAATCCTTCTGGGACCAACGCATCTTCTGTTTCCAGAAGTTTCATCCACAGGTCATCTAAATCCGTTTCCGCGAAATCAACGGCGTCAGCTTGCTCTTTAATCAACGTTTCCAACTCTTCGCGAAGCGGATCGTCGAACGCCATTTCGCGCCACCTGATCAAACTATCTTTCAGGTCCAACATGCCTTTATAGAGCCCTGCGGCTGCAACGGGTGGGGTAAGGTGTGTGATCGTTATCGCATTGCTGCGCCGTTTCGCCAGACTGGCCTCAGATGGGTTATTACAGGCGTATAGGTACACATTGGGTAAGTCGCCAATCAGGCGATCAGGCCAATCCGCGCCATTCACACCAACCTGTTTCCCAGGCATAAATTCAAGCGCACCATGCATTCCAAAATGCAGGATGACATCCGCATCAAAGTCGCGTTTCAACCATTGATAGAAGGTTGAAAATGCATGTGTTGGCGCGAAGCCACCTTCGAACAACAAACGCATTGGATCACCCTCGTACCCAAAGGTCGGTTGCACGCCCACGAACACATTTCCAAATTGCTTGCCCAGAACCAGAACCGAACTTCCGTCAGATTGGACCTTACCAGGTGCAGAGCCCCACTGGTCCTCAACGTCCGAAAGCCAAGGTGTATTTTTCACGATCCAATCCGCACTGACGCGGGCATGAACGTTTGCATCTTGACCCAAAGAGGTTGAATTTCCATCTAGTACCAATTGACGCAAAGCTTCTATAGTGTCGGGCACCTCAAGATCATAACCGGCCGAAGCCATCGCATTCATCGTGTTATGAAGCGATTGGAACACATCCAAATAGGCTGCTGTCCCTGCGGCACCGGCATTCGGCGGAAACCCGAACAACACAATCGCAACTTTGCGCGACGCGCGCTCTGACTTTTTTAACAGGACGAGTTTGCGCGTGCGATCAACAAGCGCCTCAATCCGTTCATAGCAGGGTGCCATCGCACGCTTTTCCTGCGCGACACACTTAAAATGACAACCGTTGCAACCACCATCGTCGCCGTGCCGCCCCGCAAAAACCGTTGGATTGGTTGCACCGTCCAATTCGGGCAGCGCGATCAGCATCGTTGTTTCAATGGGCCCTAAACCACCCCTTGAATTTGACCACTGCGAAAGGGTTTGGAATTCCAGTGGATGCGCAGCGACATAAGGAATATCCAGATTTTTAAGTGTTTCGACCGCAGCATCCGTATTGTTATAGGCTGGTCCACCTACCAACGAAAATCCAGACAGCGAAACCATTGCATCAATATTTGAAATTCCGTTTTCAACGAAAAAACCGTCAATCGCAGGTCGGCCATCCAAACCACCAGAAAACGCAGGAACAACCTGAATTTTCTTTTTCTCAAACTCTCGGATGACGGCGTCGTAATGCGCTGTGTCACCGCTTAAGACATATGACCGCATCAGCAATAAACCAACACGCCCAATCGGATTTTCGACGACTGGCAATTCATCCGCATCGACAGTGATACGGTCCACAAGATCGGGATGATATAATCCAACATCTGGGTATTCGATGGGTGAGGGAACAGTTCCGCCACGCCATTCGGAAACGCCCGCATAGCGCGAGATCAGAAAACGAAGCATGGCTTCGATATTTTCATCCGTACCGCCCAACCAATATTGCATACACAAGAACCATGCGCGCAAATCCTGTGCTTTGCCTGGGATGTATTTTAGGATCTTTGGCAGACGACGAAGCATCCGCATCTTTTTCTCGCCCGTCTCGGTCGAGGGTTTGGATGATCCCCGCAGACGTTTCAGCAACGCCATGGTCCCACTTTCAGGGGCGTGCATATCCAATGACCCCATGCGCGTTTGTTTGACCAAAGCAGCATCGCAAATAATACCGACAACGGCGTCGCAGTGATCACGACGCGCTTCGATCACTGGCAACAAGGACTTTACATGCTCCTCCAAGAACAACAGGTTTGCGACGATCAAATCTGCCCGCTCTATCGCCTCTTTTGCTTTTGCAAACTCATTTGGATTGTCTGACCACGTAGCTGCCGCAAAAATATCCACCTCTAAACCCGGATAATCCACGCACATATTTTCAAGCGCACGCTCACAGGGACGCGCGTTATGCGAATCCAACGTGACGATCGTGATCCGATACGGCGTGATATGAGCGGCGTTATCGCGCATAATGGGCCTTTGCTTCGTACAGCGTTTCGATTGAAATCTGTGCGACACCACGATCAGTGGCATATTTTTCGGTATTCCGACGCGCCTTACCACGTACAAAGAACGGTATTTTGCGCAGCTCCTTTTCAGCATCACTGAGCCATATAATATTGGCACGATGATCCGATGCCGTCACAGATGCTGGCTGATCCACAATCTCTTGGTTTGGAGAATGTGCTGCGTGATGACTGGGGCCTGCGGTATCAGAAAATTCAAAATCCTCTCGGAACATGGTCAAAAGATGCTCTTCTAACCCCATCACAAGAGGGTGGACCCATGTATCGAAGATAACATTCGCGCCTTCTGCGCCCATTTGTGGGGAATACCGCGCTGGAAAATCCTGAACATGGACTGGGGCAGAAATAACCGCACACGGAATGCCTAAACGCTTACCGATATGGCGCTCCATCTGGGTGCCAAGGATCAACTCTGGGGAAAGATCCGCGATCGCGGCTTCAACCTCAAGGTAATCTTCAGTGATCAATGCATCAAGGCCGAACTCTTTGGCCATCGCGCGAACGGGACGCGCCATTTCACGATTGTAACATCCAACGCCGACGACATCGAAGCCAATTTCTTCTTTTGCGATGCGTGCAGCGGTCATCACATGGGAACCATCACCAAAGATGAAAACACGTTTTCTAGTTAAATATGTGCTGTCCACCGAAGCAGAGTACCAAGGCAACCGAGAGTCAAACGGACGCTCGCCCCGCGTCCGACCAATAATACCCAGAACCTCTTCCACAAACTCTTTGGTTGCGGATACCCCAATTGGGACCGTTTTCGTAAAAGGCAATCCAAGCATACGTTCCATGTGGCGACACGCTGTTTCACCAGTTTCAGGATACATAAGAACGTTAAAATGCGCACGACCAAGGTTTGTGATATCATCAGGTGTCGCATGCATTGGAGCGCACACATTCACTTTAACACCAAGTTCATTCAGCAATTTGGTAATTTCAACAATATCGTCACGATGTCTAAAACCCAGCGCCGTTGGGCCAATCAGGTTACAAGTGATTTCACCAGACCGCTCAACTGGATGCGCGAGTTTGCGTACAATCTGATAGAAGGTTTCATCCGCTCCGAAATTCTCTTTCCGCTGATAACTTGGCAATTCCAACGCGACTACGGGTATAGGCAACCCCAGCGCTTCGGCCAAACCACCTGGATCATCCTGAATCAATTCAGCGGTACAGGATGCGCCCACCAACAATAAATCGGGCTTAAAACGCTCGTAGGCCTCCAGACATGCATCCTTGAATAAGGTTGCCGTGTCTGATCCCAAATCGCGCGCCTGAAACGTTGTATAAGTTACAGGCGGACGATGATTACGCCGTTCGATCATGGTAA